>CAINHV010000097.1 GCA_903848965.1 uncultured Opitutia bacterium
TACTCTGAGAATTCGCCCTTCGCCTTCGAGAAGGACCCAGGCTATAAGAATACGAATCTGCAGATTGCCTACGTGAAGGACACTCGCTTCGGCAAGCTCCAGCTCGGCGTCATGGGTGGTATCCAGAACCTGGACCTGAAGAACCGGCAGTACTTCTTCGAACTCCCCCTCTATGAGGGCGTGGCCCCGGGGCAGGATATCCGCGGCTACTTCGAAGCACCGGACTTGAATCTCCAGTCGGTCTACACGCGGCAGTACACCCGTCTGCGCGGCAAGCTGGCCAGCCCGCATCCGGAGCAGCAGCCGATGGTGATCAACGATTTCCAACGGGGCACCCGCGCGGTTTTGACCCCGAAGTGGTACATTCAGCCGAACCGTCCCGGCAGCACGGATAATCTGTCGAAGCACTACAAGTTCGTTCAGACCGTGGCTAATCTCAATCTGTTCAAGAACCGCTTGGTGCTGATCGGTGCTTTCCGCCGTGACGTCACCCTGCTGCACGACGAAATCTTCAAGCAGTCCTATGATGAGCCGGCCGGTTGGAACGGCTTTGGCAACGGGATGCGTCCGTCCGCTCCGGCGGATTACTGGAATCTGACCTACAAGTTGAAGAATCCCGCCGGCGTTGCGACCTCGAGCGCGATTCCCGCGAATACGCGGCCGCGCAATATCGTCAATGGCGTCGCGGTCCCCGCGCCCCAGTACGCGAACGACCGGTTCCAGGATGACTCCAGCCCGCCGGACATCACCAGCGGCGTCAACACGCGGACCTTTGGTGCCGTGGTCAACATCACGTCTTGGTTCGGCGTTTACGCCAACGATAGCACGACGTTCGACCTGAACGCGGGCAATCAGGACGTCAATCAGCAGCTGATTCCTCCGACCTCGTCGCGGAGCTATGACGCCGGCATTCGCTTCAGCCTGCCCAACGGCAAGATGAATGTCTCTCTCGGCTGGTATCGGGCCTTCCAACAGGGACAGGCCTTCAACACGCCTGGCGGCCTTCGGACCAACGTGAACAGCATCTCTGATACGCCGGTCATCGGTGACCTGAGCGAAGGTGGCCGGAATGTTCGTGGCCTGGGTCGTTTCCCCGGCCTGAATGTCTTCTCCACCCTCACCAGCGAAACGGAGGGCTATGAGGCGGAAATGACGGCCAATCTGACCAGCAAGTGGCGCTTGATCGTCAACGCTGGTCTCAACGCGCCGGTGCAGAAGAATGTCATGCCTGAAGTCCCGGGCTGGATTAAGGACAAGGATTCCCTGCTCCGGCAGATCCTCGCCGACGGCGGCGTCCTGATCGATACTGCCACGAACCAGGCCTTCATCAATCCGGCCCTGAACGATCCGTCCAAGATTAACGTCACGCGCGTGCAGGGGTCGGCGGATGCTTGGAACACGTGGGTAAACACCACCGTTCCCTCGATTCTGGCCACGGCGTCCACGGACTCGCGCCAGACCGGCGGTCCGGAATTCAGCAGCAACGTAGCCACCGACTACCGGTTCACGCGCGGCCCGCTCAACGGGCTCCGCGCTGGTATCGCGATCAATTATCGCGGCCGGCAGATCCTTGGTTCGATGACCGGTGATACCATCCCCGATCCCGCCAACCCGGCTCGGTCGATTGCCGCTCCTTATGCCGGTGCCAAGACTTATCTCTGGGCTGGCGGCTATGCCAAGGGCACGGCCAATTTCTCCTACACCTACCGGGTGAAGGAACGGAATGGCCGGTTCGCGCGCTTTACGCCCAAGACCATCCAGTTCGATCTCGCGATCGATAACCTGTTCGGCTTCTCGAAGCCCGTGCTCGAGAACAGTTCGACCAATAACTCGACGGCGAACAGTTTGGTGCTGGCCCCGCGTGACAACGATGTCTCGAACATCAGCGTCGTGAGCATCCCGGGCAGCTACAACTGGCAGCCACCGCGGAGCTACATGCTGACCGCCAAGCTGAGCTACTAAGCTGCCGTCAGGTTAGGGTTTGATTTGTGGGTCGCGCGATGCCGGTTCCGGCGTCGCGCGACCTTTTTGTTTTTGGAACGCCGAGTTTCACCACCGAGTGCCCTGAGCGCAGGTGTTGCACTGGAACAGGCAACGGGAAGGCGAGGAAGTGAGTTGGTCCGATTTCTGGCTTCCTGGATTCGGGCTCAAACCCGGCTCGACCGAGATGGAGAATCGGAACCAGAAACTTCTTCATTGCTCCGCTCGATGAAGTCCCGCCGCTCACCCCGCGGGCCGCACAGTACGCCTCTTCCGATTCACTTCTGCAACGGTCCTGCTAGGCAGGCCTTGCCCGTTCGGCGAACTCAGGCTCCCGAGCCGGTCGAGGGACTCCGCCCTCGCATGGCTCACGGCCCGGCAGAGCTACTCCCGATTCAATTCCTTCACCGCGGCGGTCCAGCCGGCCGAGGTGAACTTCGCTGCAAGACCGGTCCGCAGCTTCTTGAGATTCTCGATCTGCGCCATCGCCGCTTCGCGCCCGTTTCCAAGCCCTTTGGCCGCGCGGTCCTTGCGTCCGATGGCCTGATCGAAAGCAGCCAAGGCGGCGTTGACCTCGGCCCGGTTGCCGGGCGCCGGGTTGAGTTCTTCGAGATTGAGCACGGTTTCGCGCTTGGGGAGCGGCGTGTCCAGTGGCGCCAAAACCCGCGCGAGCCGCTGGGCCTGGGTGTTGATGTCGAAGCGAAGATCGTCGGCCTTGAGCTGATCGAAGCCTTGGCGCAGCCCCTCGACGCGTTCCTTCAGGACCCCGAAGATTTCGCCGACGTATCCCTTGTCGCGCGGATCGTTGTACTCCTTGAGGAGACGTTCGAAGCGGGCGAGGTCCGCATCAACCACCGCCATCTCGGCCACGGCGGGATCGACTTCCGGCGCTTTTTCAGCGGCGACGATGGGCAGCGGGGACAGGACGAGGGCGGCGCCGAGGAACCAGCACTTGATGACAGGGGTGGTCATGATGATTGGCGGGAGTTGTTGTGCCCACGAACGAGTCGCACGCGAGCTGAAAACCCAAGAAGCGCCTTGATTCGCCCTCCACTCTCCCTTTCTTCACGTACACCCCGATTCGCACCCCCCGTTCGAGGCGAATAGCGGTGTGACCCCTCCTACCATGCGCGTCCCACAACTTCATTTATTTTGTAATGAGCGGCAGTCTTTTGATTTCGCGGCCGTGAGCAGGCGTTCCCGATCGTGGCTGACCGCCGGCTTTGCCTTCCTGGGTGCTTTGAGTTCCGGGTGGGCGGCACAGATCGAAATCGGACCGGAGCTGGCGGAGTTTGCTGATCGCCATTGTTCGAGCTGCCACAACGACGTGGATAAGGAAGGCGGGCTCGACCTGACTGCACTTGATTTCACCCCGACCGACTCGGCGAATTTTCTCACGTGGGTGAAGATTCACGATCGGGTGCAAACGGGAGAGATGCCGCCGAAGGAAAA
>CAINHV010000098.1 GCA_903848965.1 uncultured Opitutia bacterium
CACGAGGCGCGCCCCTACGAAATGTGCGCTACGAAGGTAGGGGCGTGGCTCGTCCACGCCCGATGGCTACTGGCTATCCCCACTCGCGGGCGCTCGTGGCTACCCTGAATGAGCGCTGGGCTGAAACGGCGTTACGCTCCGCGCAGGGCGTGCGCCCGGGGCGCGAGGACCTGCCAGTGCGTTTCGGGAATGATTGGGCCCATGTGCATCACGGTCTCGGCGCCGAGCAGGGAGGCGAGGGCACCGCAGGCCGGCAGAGACCAGCCGCGGAGATGCCCGTAGAGAAACCCGGCGGCCCACGCATCGCCCGCGCCATTGGTGTCGATCACGTCGGCAACCGCGTGGGGGGCGATCCGATGCAGTTCGTTTCCGTGCGCGATCCAGGCTCCATCTTTGCCGACCTTGACGGCGGCGAGGACGCCGTAACCGGCCAGCTTGCGGGCGAGGGTCGCGTAATCCGAGACCTGATCCTCGAAGAGGGCGCGGATCTCGTCCTCGTTGGCGAAGACGACATCGATCCCGTGGCGCAACTGGTTGAAGAGCCAGTCGCGGGACGCGTTCACCACCTCGAAGGACGAAAGGTCGAGGCTGGTGGTGCAGCCGGCGGCGCGGGCGGCACCGAGGACAGTGTCGGCGAGCGCCCGGTTGAAAACCAGGTAGCCCTCGATGTGTGCGTGGCGGCAATTGGAGAAATCCGCGACGCTCACCTCCGACGGGGCGAGGGTCATCGCTGCGCCGAGATGGGTGCGCATCGTGCGCTGGGCATCCGGGGTGACGAGGGCGAGGCAGCGGGCGTTGGGCTCGGCGCCTTCCTTGAAGCGCGTGCCGTCGACCCCGGCGGTGGCATAGGCCTGGCGGTAGATCCGGGCGAGATCGTCGTTGCCCAGCTTGCCGAGAAACGTCGCGCGCAAACCGAGGCGGGCGGCGGTGTAGGTGGCGTTGGCGGCCGAGCCGCCGGTCGCGTACGCCGGCTCGCCGTCGAGGAGCCCGACGATGCGCTCCATCTCGTCGTGATCGACCAGGACCATGCCGCCTTTGTCGCCGGCCACGTGGTGCTGGAGGAAAGTGTCTGGGACCCGCGCGAGCAGGTCGATGATCGGAGAGCCGACACCGATCAGTTCAAAGTAGGTAGGCGATCCGGACATGATGGGAAGGGGGAGCGACTAGCGGGTGAGGGTGAGGTTGGTGACGAGGAGCGGTTCCTCGTCGATTTCGATGATCAGGGTGTACTCGCCGGGCTCGGCGAAGGTCAGGTTGCTGATCTCATTGATGAGGTTGATGGCGTGCAGGGGGCTGCGCGACTCGAACGGCCGTTCGAGCAGCGGCTGCGGGTGATTCGCATTCAAGCCCATCGAGATTCGCAAACGGTGCGGGCCGGGGGCGCAGTCCGCGATGCTGAGGAACCAGATCATGAACGGATGCACGACCGGAAACTTTGCGGCATGGATGTTCGAGAAAATGCCGAGGATGGTGTGCTTGCCGGAACCGGGATCGATATGGACGCCGTCGCACGTGAGCCAGGCGAGGAGCTGCGGTTTGGATTGCAAGCGAGGAGGAGGCCGGCCGGCGCGGGGTGGGGCAATTCATTTTGTGGTCCGGCCGCGCAACCCTTCACCATTTGTCCTTCTGAAGAAACCAGCCAGCGTCTCGCCGTTGGTAACCCGTGTTCGATGCCCGAGTATTCACCCGGTCTGCAACGGGAGCATCGCGACCCGGGCGGCAGTTTTGGCTTGGAGCCGTGCGGCTCGTCCGGCTTGGTAACCGCGTGTTTCTCGCGCTCGTGAAAGAGTCCGTGACGGTCGTGGATCTCAGCGGGTACCCGGATTGGCTGCTGGTCCTGGGCGGCACCGTCGGGGGCGCCCTGATCGTGTGGCTGCTGATCACGCTGTTGAAATGGACGCTGTGGCTCCTGTTCTATGGCGTCTTGATCGGCGGCGTGATGTGGGCGGGCTGGCTGCTGCTGCAGTAACGCAAAACTCCGCCCCTGACGGTCCACGTCGCGCCCGTCGAGCGCGGAGCGGGCTGCGGCGCGGGTATATTCCATGCCGGTGCCGAACTTTGGCTTGCGCGTGCAAATCACGCGCCCTCAACCTTTCCATCCGTGAAATACATTTTCGTCACGGGAGGCGTCGTATCATCGTTGGGCAAGGGGCTCACCGCGGCGGCATTGGGGGCATTGCTGGAGATGCGCGGCCTGGTCGTGCGCATCCAGAAATTTGACCCCTACCTGAACGTCGATCCCGGTACGATGAGCCCGTTCCAGCACGGCGAAGTCTACGTGCTGGAGGATGGCGCGGAGACGGATCTCGATCTCGGGCATTACGAGCGCTTCACCAGCGGCAAGTTGTCGCGGCTCAACAGCCTCTCGTCGGGCCAAGTCTACGAAAGCGTGATTCAGAAGGAACGCCGCGGCGATTACCTCGGAAAGACGGTGCAGGTGATTCCGCACGTCACGAATGAGATCAAGGAACGCATCTACGCGGGCGGCAAGGACGCGGACGTCCTCATCACCGAGATCGGCGGGACCACCGGGGACATCGAGGGCCTGCCCTTTCTCGAGGCCATGCGCCAGTTCGCCCTGGAGGCCGGACCACGCGACGTCGTCTTCATCCACGTCACGCTCGTGCCCTTCCTCAAGGCGGCCGGCGAACTCAAGACGAAGCCCACCCAGCAATCGGTCGCGAAGCTCCGCGAGATCGGCATCCAGCCCCACGTGCTGGTGTGCCGCACGGACCATCCGCTCGACCATGACCTGCGGGACAAAATCTCGATGTTCTGCAACGTGCCCGTCAAGGCGGTCATCGAGTGCCGCGACGTTGAGCACTCCATTTATGAGATGCCCCTCGCGCTGCAAAAGGAGGGCATGGACCAGCTCGTGCTCGATCTCCTGGGGCTGAAGCACGCGCCGCCGGAGAAGAACATCTGGGAGCAGATCGTCCACCGGATTCTCAATCCCAAACACGAGGTCGAGATCGGCGTGGTCGGCAAGTACATCGAGCTGCAGGACGCCTACAAATCTGTCTACGAGTCGATCACACACGCGGGCATCGCGAACAACTGCAAGGTAAAGGTCCGGCGCATCGACGCCGAGGATCTCGAGAAGAAGAACGGCCTCTCCCTCTTGCGCGGACTCGACGGC
The DNA here is from genome assembly GCA_903848965.1 of uncultured Opitutia bacterium. Taxonomy (GTDB): domain Bacteria; phylum Verrucomicrobiota; class Verrucomicrobiia; order Opitutales; family Opitutaceae; genus ER46. Next base: position 3,140 of record CAINHV010000098.1, read on the forward strand.
ATCCTCGTGCCGGGCGGTTTCGGCGATCGCGGGACCGAGGGCAAGATCGCCGCGGCGAAGTACGCCCGCGAGCACAAGGTACCCTATTACGGCCTCTGCCTCGGCCTCCAGATCGCCGTGATCGAGTTTGCCCGCAATGTGCTCAAGCTCGAGGGCGCCAACAGCACGGAATTCGATCCGCGGCCCGCGCATCCCGTCATCAACATGATGGAGGAGCAGAAGAAGATCATCGATAAAGGCGCGACCATGCGGCTCGGCAGCTACGAGTGCGCGCTCACTCCCGGCACGCGCGCCCACAAGGCGTACGGCGTGGATCAGGTCCGCGAGCGCCATCGCCATCGCTACGAGGTCAACAACGCCTACGTCGCGCAGCTCCAGCGCGGCGGCATGGTGGTGAGCGGCCTCAATCCCCGCCGCAACCTCGTCGAGGTGATCGAGCTCAAGAATCACCCGTGGTTCGTCGCGACGCAGGCGCATCCGGAGTTCCAGTCGAAGCCCAACCAGGCCCACCCGTTGTTCGCCGCCTTCATCGCCGCCACCCTCAAGCAGCACCGGGCCACGGAGTCCGGACGCCGTTCCAAGGCCAAGCGCCGCCGCTGAGGATCGCATCCGACCCCGGCCCGGATTCTCTGTCCACCTGCTCCGCGCCGCGTTCCACCATGCTGTTCGATCCCACGAAACTCCTGCTGATCGCGGGACCCTGCTCGCTGGAAAACGAGGGCATCTGCCGCACCGTCGCGGAATCGCTCCTCCACCTGCAGGACGCCCAGCCGGACCTGAAGATCGTTTTCAAGGGATCTTACGACAAGGCCAACCGCACCTCGCTGGCTGGCGATCGCGGCACGGGACTCGAGGCCGGGCTGGCGCTCCTTGCGATGGTGAAGAAGGACTATGGGTTTCCCGTGCTGACCGACGTGCACGAGACGACGCAGGTCGCGGCCGTCGCCGCCGTGTGCGACGTGCTGCAGATTCCCGCCTTCCTTTGCCGGCAGACAGATCTCCTGTTCGCCGCGGCCGCCACGGGCCGTGTGGTCAACGTGAAGAAGGGGCAGTTCCTCTCGCCGCCGGAAATGGTCCATGTCACGGCCAAGCTCCGCGAGGGCCAGGCCCGGGAAATTTGGCAAACCGAGCGCGGCACGACCTTCGGTTATCAGAACCTGGTCGTCGATATGCGGACCTTCCCGATTCTGCGGCAGAACGGCTATCCGGTGATCTTCGATGCGACGCATGCGGTCCAGCTTCCCGGTGCGGGCGAGGGCAAGAGCAGTGGACAGCGGGAATTTGTGCCGCCGCTGGCCCGGGCCGCGTTGGCCGCCGGCGCTCAGGGCCTCTTCATCGAGACGCATCCCGATCCGGCTAGCGCGATCAGCGACGGACCGAACATGATTCCGCTGGCCGGAATGCCGGACCTGATGGCGTCATGCCTCGCGATCTGGCGGGCGGTTTTGGACTGAGCCGCGGGAGGAAAGTAGCGCCGGTCTCCGACCGGCGAAAACCGGATCGCGAAACGTTCTCCGCCGGTCTCCGACCGGCGCTACCCAATCCGGAGCCTCAGATGAGGAAGCTCGCGTGAGCCCATCGCAACGCCACGCGATGTGACCGCCGCTTCCCTTGACCGGGAACCCCCGGGCCTCACACTTCTTCCAAACCCTTCTTGATGGAAACATTTCTCATCGACGTGCCGATGCCCTCAATGGGCGCCACGGTCAACGAACTGACCGTGATCGGCCTGAAAACGCAGCCCGGGGATCGCGTGACCCGGGGGCAGAAGCTCGCCGAACTCGAGAGCGACAAGTCGATCTTCGAGTTCGAATCGCCCTGCGACGGGACGATTCGCGGCATTCTCGTCCAGGCCGGCGATGTGAAGCCGGCCGGCGGACCCTTTCTGCAGATCGAAACCGCTGACGCCTCGCTCCGGCATCTGCAGGCTGCTGCCCCGGCGGCGCATGCGACGGGGGCAGCAGCCACCGCCAAGGTCCTGATTTGGACGCCCCGCGCGACGAAGATGGCTCAGGAAGCCGGGCTCGATCCGGCTACGCTCACGGGCATTGCGGCGACGGGACCCGGCGGACGTGTATCCGGCGACGACGTCACCCGTTACCTCGCGGAGCGGAAGTCTTGAATCGACGCCGCGACGGGCACGTCTTTCATTCCTGCTGATTGAGCACCAACGCCGACACGGTCTGCATCGCGGGAGTGGGGCATGCCGCGCCCGCCACCATCCGCGCCAATAGCGAAATCCTGAAGGCCTTTCCGCACCGCTCGGAGGACGAGATCGTCCGGCTCACCGGGATCAAGGAACGGCGGCATGCGGCGGAGGACGAGAGCGCGACTGATCTGGCGACGATCGCCGTCCGGCACGCGCTCGGCCAGGCGGGCATGGAAGCGAGCCAGATCGACACGGTGATCATGGCGACGATTCTCCCCGATCAACCGGTTCCGGCGATGGCGAGCGCGCTGGCCCGCCGGCTGGGCATTCCCCGGGCGCTGGCCTTTGACTTGAATGCGGCGTGCTCGGGCTGGCTTTACGCCCTCGAAGTCGGGCGGTCGCTGATCTTTGCGGGCACGGCGAAGAACGTCATCGTGGTTACCGCCGAATTGTTGTCCCGCATTACGAATCCGCAGGATCACGAGACCGCGTTCCTGTTCGGCGACGGGGCCGGGGCTGCGATCCTCACCCAGGCGGCGGGCGGACATCGGCTCCACCGGATGGGCCTGAGTGGCGACGCCGACCAGTACGATTCCATCCAGCGGCTGGGCGGTGGCGCCCGGATGCCGTGGCCGGGAGCACAGGGCCAGGACATGGACCAGTTTTATCTCAAGATGAACGGTACCTCGGTGTTCAAGCACGCCGTGGTGGGCTTCGCCGAGCAGATCGAGCAGACCCTGCGACGCGAGAACCTGAAACCGGAGGATATCGCGTGGATCGTGCCGCATCAGGCCAATGCCCGCATTCTCAGCGCGGTGAGCAAGCGCGTCGGCATCCCTTACGACAAGTTCGTCGTGACCATCGCCAAGTATGGCAACACCAGCGCGGCCAGCGTTTCGATGGCCCTCGGCTGGGCGGCGGAGGAAGGCATCTTCACGCCGGGCGACAAAATTATCTTCTGCAGCGTCGGCGCGGGCCTGACCTTCGCGGGCGGGCTGCTGGAATGGTGAGGTTTTCGCGTGGCGAAAACCTTGGCGATTCTGGCTTCGCCAGAATCCGGAACAGTCTCGTTTTTTCGCGCCGCGAAAAAACCTAGGACGTGTCGTGCACCTCTTCTGATTTGAAACCGATGAGGGCAATTGGAGGGACGAGGTCCCCCGAGTCCGAATCCGTGAAGCCATGCCATCGGCCTCGACGGAGCTCGGCCCTCCAGACGACAGGAAGTGCATGACAGCCTCCAGGCTTTGGCAGGGCCAAAGCCCACGCGTTCAGATTTCGTAGGGGCGTGCCTCGTGCACGCCCAAGCGTTAGCCGTTCTGCAGCTCGTAACTCAGGATGCTCAATGCGTACACCGCGGCGGTTTCGCAGCGCAGCACGAGCGGGCCGAGCGTGACGGGTTCGAAGCCGGCGCTATGGGCGAGGCTGAGCTCCGCGGGGGTGAAGTCACCCTCGGGGCCGATCAGCCAGAGGACCTTTCGCGGCGCCCGCTGCTGGGTTGCCGCGTAGGCCGCGAGCACGGTCTTCAATGACTTCGCCCCGGGCTGCAGGCTGGCGATCAACTTGAGGTCGTAGCCGCGGGAGGTCTCGATGAAGCTGTTCGCCTTCTGCGGCGGCAGCACCTCGGGGACGTAGGCATTGCCGCACTGCTTGGCGGCCTCGAGCGCGGCGGTCTGCCATTTATCCACCTTGCGGTCCGTGCGCTCGTTGCCGAGGTGGACCTGCGTGCGCTCGCTTTCGAGCGGCACGATCTGGCGTGCGCCGATCTCCGTCGCCTTGCGCACGATCGCTTCCATGAAGGGCCCCTTCGGCAGCGCCTGTCCAAGCGTGATCTCATATGGGAGCGGCTTGATCATTTGCTTGAACCGCACCTTGAGGACGGCGGCGTTCTTCTTGTCGTCCACCAGTTCGCAGATCCATTCGTGCCCGCGGCCGTCAAACGCCACCACCGTCGCGCCCGGATCCGCGCGGTTCACGATCACCAGGTGATGCGACTCCTCGAACGACAGCGTGATATGAGTGGGCTCGGCCGTGGCCGGTGAGCAGAAGGCGCGAAAGTCGGGCATGGTTTTCGCACAGCGAGAACCAAATCGGGATTTTGCACAGCAAAAACCCCAAAAACAGTAAGGGCGCCGGGTGGTAACCCGACGCCCTTGCCGACTTGACCAGAACTATGAACAAACCTGAACGAACCAACTAACCAAC
>CAINHV010000099.1 GCA_903848965.1 uncultured Opitutia bacterium
CGACGGGCCCCAAATGCACGAGGTAAAACGGGCCCGTCGCAAGCGACGGCCCTACACTCAAGGGCACGATTCCGGCTATCAACGGATCCAAGCACGCGCCGACCGTCGACGGCCTCGGCACCCTGTGCGCTTCGCGTTGCCGCCGGAGCACGGCGTTACCTCAAATCCTCCGCCTGGTGAAAACCGTCGGCTACGACGGTCGTCATGAGGTTGGTTTTATCGACCGCGATCACCTTTTCGAAGATGGACGGCACGGCCTTGGTCCCGTTGTCGAGGGTCGCGGTCGTGGCGGGCTTGAGACCCCTGGCAACGTCGACCGCCACGCGGGCGGCGAGCGATGCGAGTTGCTTCAAGGGCTTGTAAACAGTCATCGCCTGCGTGCCGCGCTGGATGCGCTGGCACGCGGCGAGGTCGGCATCCTGGCCGGTGACGAGCACCTTGCCCGCGAGGCCTTCCTCGAGCAGCGCCTGAATCGCTCCGCCGGCGGTGCCGTCGTTGGAGACCACGACAAAGTCGATGTTGCGGCCGGCCTTCGTGATCGCGGCGTTCATGATCTTCTTCGCGTTCTCGGGTTTCCAATCCAGGGCCCAGTCCTCGTGCACCACCTCGACCTTGCCGGCGGTGATGAGCGGTTGGAGGACATTGTCCTGACCCTGCTTGAAGAGCTTCGCGTTGTTGTCCGTGGGCGCGCCGTAGATCCGGACGATCCGCGCCTTGCGATCGGCCGGCAGACGGGCGGCGGCATAGCCGGCCTGGGCCTCGCCAACCTTCACGTTGTCGAAGGTCAGGTAGTAATCGATGTTGGCGTTGAGGATCAGCCGGTCGTACGCGATGACCGGGATCTTCGCCTCGTTGGCGGACTTGATCGCGCGGGTCATCGCCGCGCCGTTATGCGGGACCACGACGAGGACATCGACCCCGCGGCTGATGAGGGATTCGACATCGCGGATCTGGCGGATGTCGTCGCTGTTCGCCGACTGTACGATGACGGTGGCGCCGAGTTTCTGCGCCTCCGCGACAAACGTGTCCCGATCCCGCTGCCAGCGTTCCTCCTTGAGGGTGTCGAGCGAGAGGCCGATCACGGGTTTTTCTTTCGAGGCGAAAACCGCGGGCGCAAGGAGCAGGAACAGCAGGGCGGGGACGAGGCGGATTTTCATGGCGGGGCGGCGGGATAACCGGATTTACAAGTCCGGGGTGAGTCGCGAGGCTTGTGGCCGCGTGACGCTCGACAATCCAAAACTGCATTCGCTGGCGCAGGCGACGGAATACCGCGAGCGGCAGCGGGCCGCGGGCCGGCGCGTGGTGCTGACCAACGGCGTCTTCGATCTGCTGCACACGGGGCACCTCTATTCGCTCCAACGGGCGCGGCAGTGCGGCGACGCGTTGATCGTGGCGCTCAATGCGGATGCGAGCGTGCGAGCCTTGAAAGGACCGACGCGCCCCGTGCAGACGGAGGAACAGCGGGCCTATGCCCTCGGGGCGCTGGCCTGCGTCGATGCCATCGTGATCTTCGGGGCGCCCCGGCTCACGGCCGAGATCGAGGCCCTGCGGCCGGATGTCTACTGCAAGGCCGGCGACTATACTCTGGAGAAACTTGATCCCGGCGAACGTGGGGCGTTGCAGGCCGCGGGGACGCGGATCGAGTTCATGCCCTTCCTTCACGGCTTCAGCACGACTGGCCTGATCGCACGGATCAGGCAGGCTGGGGACGTGTGAGAGTGGAGTGGCCTGGGTCTCCAGACCCATGAACCGGGTTTCGAACGTATTTCACGGGTCGGGAGACCCGTGCCACTCGGCCCTCCACCATGGTTGCGGCTCCGCCGCGCTATGAATTTTGCGGCGATTAAAACAATCCGGCTCACGCGAAGCCGCGAAGAGCGCGAAGAACTCCTCCGCGAGCTCCGCGGCTCCGCGTGAGTCAGGCCCGGCTTGGATTGGCCTTGGTTTGACCTTCTGTGCCAATGCCTGGGCCGCTCGGAGCGACTTTCGTTTCAATCCCCAGGCGGGTTCACAGAGCCAAGCCAAGGTCGGACCAAGGCCGGAAATGCCCCGTCGTTTCTCCGAACAAAAAATCCCCGGCTAGGGGTCGCAGCTGCTGCGCCCCCTCCTGTCCATCCCCGGATTGTCTCCTGTCCATCCTGTCGATGTTTGGAACGATCGACCTAAGATCTTTCTCCCCGAAGTTCGGATTGTGACCCGTCTCGGAATCTGCCCCGAATCAGTGATGCGTATTGTCATTCTCGGCTCGGGGCAGGGTAGCAACGCCGAGGCCATCCTGAAGGCGGAGCGCGAGGGGCGTCTGGGCCGCGGGCAGGTCGTGCAGATTTTCTCGGATCGCCCGGACGCCGGCATCCTGAACCTCGGTCCGCGCTTCGAAGTGCCGGCGACGTTTCTCGATCCGGCGCCGTACAAGACCAAGTTGGACGGCGAAGGAGAACAGCACTACATCGCATCGATCCTGGCCTGCCAGCCCGACCTGATCGTCCTCGCCGGTTTCATGCGCGTGCTGAAGCGGCGGTTCCTGCTGCAGTTTGAGGGCCGGGTGATCAACCTGCACCCGAGCCTCCTGCCGGCGTTTCCCGGGCTCGATGGCATTGGCCAGGCGTTTCGCCGCGGCGTGAAAGTCACCGGATGCACCGTTCACGAGGTGACAATCGAGGTGGATGCCGGGCCGATCCTCGATCAGGCCGCGATCCGAATTGAGGAAGGTGATACGCTCGAGTCACTCGCGGCCAAGGTGCACGCGGCGGAACACGCGTTGCTGCCGGCGGTGATCGCGCGGTTGAGCGTGGCGAAGCGTTAGGCCGCCGGCGACCCGGTCAGTCCGAGTAGCGCCGTGTCTCCGACCGGCGTTGGCGGGATCCGTCGATCTGATCCGATTTCGCCAGTCAGAGACTGGCGCTACTGGCGATCCCAGCCCTGCCACCGGTCTCAGGCCGGCTGCGTCAGCACGACGTCGCTCCACTCGCCCATGACGCGGGCGTTGACCACCCAGTTGGGCGTGAGGCGCTCGAAGGTGGTGCGGACCTGCGAATTCTCATTTGCGAGGATGCCACTCAACACGAGCGTGCCGTGCGGGGCGACAGACGCGACGAGCTCGGCCGCGAATTTTTGGAGCACGTCGGCCTGGATGTTGGCGAGCACGATTTCCGCGTGACGGCCGGCGAGGCCGCTCACCAGATCGCCCACGGCGAAACGCACGCGGCCGGTGAGCCCGTTGCACGCGGCGTTCTCCTCGCTGACGCGGATGGCCTCAGGATCGTTGTCGAAGCCGACGACGTCCTGGAAACCGAGCAGCGCTGCCGACAGCGCGAGAATGCCCGAACCGCAGCCCGCATCGATCACGCGGCCCTTTGTGCCGTGTTCCTCGGCCAGCGCGACGAGGCGCTCGACGCAGAGCCGGGTCGTCTCGTGATTTCCGGTCCCGAAAGCGAGGCCCGGATCGAGCCAGAGGACCGCATGGCCCGGCGGCAGCGTGAAATTCTCGCGTTCCCAGACCGGCACCCAATGGAGGCGACCGAAGGACCACGCGCGGAAGTGGGCCTTGTAACTGTCGCGCCAATCGGCGTCCGCCAAAGTGCGAATCGCCGGCACGCAGCCTTCCGCCACGCCCGCCGTGAGGAGGAGATGCTCCATCGCCGGCCAGCTGGCGAGCGCCTCAGCCTCGTTGGGGAAGATGCCGACCAGCCAGGCCCGCCGGACGATCACGTCCTCGATGACGCTCCACGGGGTGGCCCCGGCCTCGAGCAGTGCTTGATCCACCGCGTCCACGCGGTCGATCGGGAGGTCTGTCTTGATCTCAACCAAATCCATTCGCCGAACCTCGGCGCGGATTCGCCGCGCAGCAACGGGAATTACCGGGCAACTCCGGAAGTTGAACCACAGAGACACCGGCCAAGCCAATACCCCAAGCTTTGAACCACGAAGACACGAAGTCACGAAGCGCCGGCACCGAGCCCAAGCTACCAATCGGTCTAACCACCGAGAGCACCTGCGGATTTTCGATTTTCGATTTTTGATTTCGGACGAAGGGCAAAGACGCCAGGGATCGGAGCTCCCTCGATCCCCCTGCGCCTCGCGTGCCTTCTGTGGCCGCGGCTCGATTGGCTCTGTGCCTTTGTGTCTTCGTGGTTTAAAATGCCTGGGGATTGAAGCCCTGGTCCTCTGTCCGACCTCGGTTTGCCTCCTGTTCAAAGGATTGGCGGGAAGAGCACCCGTCCCATCTTCTGTTCTGCCGCGAGCCGTTCGAGAAACTCGCTCCGCGGAATTTCCCGCGCCCCCAGCAGGGCGAAGTGCGGCGTCAACTGTTGGATATCGATCCAGGTCGCGCCGCGCTGCTGCAGATGCGCGATCAGATGAAGCACGCAGAGCTTCGAGCCGTCATCGATGTGATGGAACATGCTCTCGCCGGTGAAGACGCCGCCGGCCGTGACGCCATAAAGTCCGGCCACGAGTGTTTCGCCCTCCCACGCCTCCACGCTGTGCACGTGGCCCTGGCGATGCAGTTCCGTATACGCCGCGATCATCGGCGGAGTGATCCAGGTCCCGCGCTGGCCCGGTCGCGCGGACGCGGCACAGGCGCGAATCACCGCCTCGAAGGCAGTGTCGTGGGTGAAACGCAGGTCGGACCGGGCCCGCTGCGATCGACGCAGGTTGCGGGGTACGTGGAGGGCCTTGAACTCGAGGATCGCTCGCCGGACCGGGCTGACCCATGGAATCGCCGCGGCCAGCATGGAGTCGGGCCAGGGGAAGATGCCGTGCCGGTAGGCCGAGATCAGCCTTTCGGCCGAGAGGTCCCGATCGAGCGCGACGAGTCCAGAGGCGTCGGTGGGATCGGGCGCGGGCCAGGTGAAGTGTGGGGTGGGCATGCGGCAGCCGTCGAAGGGGCAAGTTTGGGTCAGCGATTTTCCGTGCGCCAGCGATTTTCGAACGGACGACAGGCTCGGGTTCGTAGTTCCGAACGACCCCGTGGCATGGGTCTCCAGACCCATGAAA
>CAINHV010000100.1 GCA_903848965.1 uncultured Opitutia bacterium
GTCCAGGAAGGCGTGAAGCGCTCGCTCGCGATCATCGACGAGCTACGCGTCACCCTCGACAAAGATAATGGCGGTGAATACGCCGAAAATTTAGACCGGCTTTACGATTATTATTCCCGTCGCCTCTTGAAGGCGCAGATCACTTTGGACGATGCGCCTCTAGCCGAGGTGGAAAAGCTCGTCGGCACGCTCCGTGAAGGTTGGGCGCAGATGCTCGTCGCGCAGGCGCAGGGCCAAAGACCGTCCTGAGGTATTCTCGTGAGCTCAGATGCGATCAACGATGCTTTGTCCGAGCTGGAGGCGTTATCCCGTACTCAAGCGGAGACGGAGTCCCGCGCGGAGTGGACGGAATCGATCGACCGACTAGAGGCTGAAGCTGCGGCCATCTCGCGCTTGCTCGGTGTGGCCGCGACGGTGCGGGCGGCGGGTTCGGAAATCGCGGCACGGATTGATGCCGTGGTGGCGGCCTACGGTGAGCGCATCGCGAATATCGAGCGCCAGAAAATGGAAAACCGCGATGAGCTGCGCTCGCTGGGCGCGGCGCGGCAGTTGGCCCGCTCGACCTTGTTGTCGTATTCGCGGGTGTGAGTGCGCCGGTTTGCGGGTCGAGCTAGCCTGATGGCTCTTGGCCGACCGGAACGTGGGTGGGTTTGAGGAAGGTTTTGATCAGTTGGCCCTCACCGCACACGATCATTCCAGGAAAGCGTTTAAACCAACGATCGGCGGGGATGATCGGATTTGAGTCTAACCAGCGGCCAATTGGGTCAGATCGGTGACGCTGATCGCTCTTTCGCGGATGCGAGTGAGTAGGTGGCGCAGGAGGCGTTCCGGTAAATCAACGCGTTGCAGGGGTGGCATGCTGGGGGCGGCCGTAAAAACCGGCGACGAGGGCTTCGGTGACGGTTTTGGCGGTGGCCGCGTCGGGCGCCTGAACGAGTTTTTCACCCAGTCGACCCAATGCGGCGGGCGACATCGGCTTGGTGCTGAGATCGAGTTGGAGGCCAAGCGCTCGCGTGGTTTTAAACATGGTGAGCAGGGTGATCGAGGTGTTGTTCTCGTCGAGGATGCGGCGGACAGCGTCGCCGGTCGCATCCGATACTGAAAGCTCGACCGTGCCAGTCTCAGGCACCGGCACGCCGTCCGCCCGGAACGCAGGTGGCCTTCCACCACGAAGGCGGCCATCTGGCGCTAGTGTTCCGGGCTTACCATTTTTTGCGTTCACCGCCTCCAGCACGCGGTTCTTCAGTAGCGAGTCCGCGAGCATCTTCTTCAGCTCCGCGTTCTCGCGCTCCAATTCCTTCATGCGTTCGGCTTCGTTGACGTCGAGTTGGCCGAACTGCCGTTTCCAACGGTGGAATGTCACCTCGGAGATGTTATGCTCCTTGCTCACTTCCACGATGCTCTTGCCGCCATCGGCTTCCCGCAAAATGCGGATCTTCTGTTCCGTCGTGTGTCTCTTGCCTTTCATGGTCTGGGCTCTTTTTAGGGCCGCAGACTAACATTACAAGTGGCCCGGATTTCGGGGGGACACCGCAGCCAGCCATTGGTATGAGTCCGTCCGCTCGTCGCTTTTGAGGGCGGCTTGGGTTTCGATCTCGATGATGAGATTTTGCAGCGCGGTCAGACTAAACGGCTTCATCAAAATCGACACGTTGTGCAGTTGGCCGAGTTTGGCGGTGTCGTATTTCTCGGTGTGGCCGGTCACGAGGATGATTTTTAACGTGCTGCCACGCGTCAGCAGGCGGCGACAGAGCTGTACGCCGTCCATGCCGGGCATGCGGATGTCGATGACCGCGAGTTTGATCGTGGCTTGGGCGGTGGAGGTGTAGTCTTCGAGAAATTTTTCGGCGCTGGCATACGTGGCGACTTGATAACCGAGGTCGTGCAGGATGTTGGCGCTGGTGGCCAACACGATGGGGTCGTCGTCGATGACGGCGGCATGACCGGATTGTTTGGCGGACGGGTACGGAATCGGGAAGGGCGATGGGCTGAAGGTGGGCGCCCCGGCAAATATGGGGAGGGTGAGTTCAAAAATAGCGCCGCTGGAGAGAACGGATTTGGCTTCGATGTTGCCGCCGTGGGCGGTGGCAATGGCTTTGGCGGTGGTGAGACCCAGGCCGGAGCCTTTACCAAGGCGTTTGGTGGTGAAGAACGGCTCGAAAATATGTGGGATGACTTCCTCGGGGATGCCGGGGCCGGTGTCGGAGATCTGGACAACGACATGCGGGGTGGGCTCAAGGCTGACGGCGGGTTGGACGATCTGGGCGTAGTCGATGCGCAGGGAGATGGTGCCACGGTTTTCCATGGCGTCACAGGCGTTGATCATCAGGTTGAGCAAAAGGGTGGCGAGTTCGTTGCGGTTGCCGACGACGACGATGTGGGCACTGGAGTTGACGGATTCGAGCAGCTCGAGGTGAACGCCACGGGAGTGGCGCACGAGGCGCGAGGTCTCGTGGATGATTTCACGCAGATCGAGGGGTTCGTTTTGGCTCGGGGTGCTGCGAGAGATGGCGAGGAGCTTGCCGCTGAGGTCGGTGCAGCGTTTGGCGGCTTGGACTACGATCTCGAGGTGGGAGCGTTGGGCGTCGGTGACGGCTTCGCGCAGAGCCAGCTCGCTCATGGCGATGACGCCGGTGAGGATGTTGTTGTATTCGTGCGCGACGCCGCTGGCGAGGAGGCCGATCGCTTGGAGGTGTTTGGCCTCGATGAGTTGCTGGCGGGAGTCGAGGGCCTCGGTGATGTCGGTGAGGCAGACCATGACGTGATTGGATTCGGCCACGGAGGGCTTGAAGGGAATGAAACGGGCTTTGTAGGTGATCGTCTCGCCGTCATTGGCGGTCCAGTCGAGGATCCTGGCGTGTATTGAACCTTCGAGGGCTGAGGCTAGACCGTACCAAAATTTTTCTGCGGTGTCGACGGGCGTGCAGCTGCGGTCGTAGTTCCTGAAATTGGAGTGGCGCAAAAGCGGAGTGATGCGTTCTTGGTAGGCGAGGTTTTGAGTGACGAGAGCGCCGTTGGCGTCGAATTCGGCGCAGGCGAAGGCGCCGTGGCGCACCAAGGCATCGAGCATGGCGGTTTGCGCGAGGTTTTGGTCGCCCAGGCGTTTATTTTCGATGACGAGGAACTCCTCGTTCACGCGGTCGATGCTCATAACAAAGACGATCCCGAAGATATAATGGCCTTGCCGGCGGCAACGTGGGCGACGGTGCCGCGCTGCTTGTCGACCTCGGCGATTTTGTCGCCCAAGCGCAGCTTCGCTACCGAAAACACATCCGTGTCGAGGGAGAACCATTTCTGCTTACCGTGCGAAGTGACCCGCGCGTAACATCTTGCACTCTGTTGATTGCGAAGCAGGCACCGCATGCTCGTTCTTTCCCGCAACCTTTTCCCCGGTAAGACCGCCGATTTCATGGTTCGATTGTAGAAAAGCACTGTAAAAAGAATCAAGCTTAGGGCGTGTTTGGTAAATAATTTTTGCAATAGTATCTAATATTGGGATACGATGTGCTTGCCATGGGCCGGATCGCTGATTTTTATCGTGCTGTTAACCAACAGTTAAGGTTCGTTCTGGGCGATCAGCACTGGGACGAGCCCTTAAAAAATTAAGGGCCACCGGGACAACCTGAGTGGCGCGAAGCGGCGTGGTCGGAAATGTGCCGACCTGCGATTGCGAGTGGAGGGCATCCTGTGGATCTTGCGGACGTACTCGGCGTGGCGGGATCTGCCGAGCGACTTCGGTCCCTGGTCGACCGTCTACAGCCGCTTCCGCGAATGGAGCCGCAGCGGCCTGTGGCAGGCCGTGCTGGGCAGCTTGAGCGCGGCGGGGCGGGACGACGAGTACCTGATGATCGACAGTACGGCGGTGCGCGTGCACGCCCATGGCGCTGGTCCGGCCGGCGGCCAGCTCGCCCAAGCGATGGGGCGCTCCAAGGCGAGCCTCTCGACCAAGATTCATCTGGCCTGCGACGCCCTCGGCTATCCCTTGGGCTTTATCCTCACCGGGGCGAACGTCTCTGACTTCGACCAGTACAAACCCCTGCTGCGCGCGCGGCTGCGGCCTGGCACCCACGTCCTGATGGATAAGGGCTATGACAGCGACGCCATCCGCGCTTATGTGAACCAACTCGGCGGCGTCGCCGTCATAGCCGTGAACTCCAGCAGGTCGCAAAACCGCCCTTTGACGAGCATCTCTATCGCGAGCGCCACCGCATCGAGAACCTCTTCGCTCGCCTCAAGTCCTTCCATCGCATCGCCACTCGCTACGAAAAACTTCACCGCTCCTTTGCTGCTATGGTCACCCTCGCTTGTATTCTCGTCTGGCTCAAATACTGAAACCTCGTTTTTTACCAAACACGCTCTAGCGCGGTGGAGCCGCAGCCAAAGGGGACCAAGCCGGATTGAACAGGAAGGCCGGGAAGATCGGGGAGAGGGTCCATTCCACCCGAGCCCAAGCCGAAGGGGTCGGCGGACGTGGTCTGTGGGCAGAAAACACTTTTGACGGTGCGACCAAGCGCTCAGGCTGCGACCCACTCGCGCCGAGCCGTCCTTCGTAATCTCGCCCCATCGTTGCCACCGACCACTCGCGCCGACCCCGTCGGTTTGGCTGCGTCGGCTTGCTTGGCGCTCATTTCCGGTTACCGGGTTCCAAGCCATGAGCACGACAGAAATCCTCGCCCAGTTGCCTGCGCTCACGCCCGCGGACCGCGAAAAAATCCGCTCGCAATTGGACGCCATCGATTCTGCGGCGCCCCTCTCCCCGGAGGAAAAGCGCCTGGTTGACCATCGTGTGGCGGCTTACCGCCAGAATCCCGGCGCGGCCGTTTCGTGGGCGGTGGCCGACGAAGAGATTCGCAAGCAAATCGGGTTGTGACGGCAAAGGTCGTCCTCACGCCGGAGGCTAGGGCCGATGTTGCCGAAGCCGCGGCATGGTATCGCGAACGAAGTGTCCGAGTCGCCGAGGATTCCCTGCTCGCGGTGAGCGTCGCATTGACCCGGATCGAGGCACGACCGACCGCGCACGTCGTCGTGGACACTGAGACCGGAGCCCGGCGTGCGTTGCGGCGCAAGTTTCCGCACCGGGTGCTTTACGTGATCGACGGTGCGCGCCTCGTCGTGTTCGCCGTCATGAGTCACCGGCGCGACGACCCTGCGTGGCGCGAACGGTTGGAGTGAGAACCGCGGACTGACCGAAGATCAGGGGCCAAGACGCACGGGGCAATCCTGGTCCGCAGACTGCACGGCCCGGGACCAAACGGTCGGCGACGACCGATTTCCCGAACTTGGCGCCATTCGGGTCAGGCCCCGGGGCCGGCTCGCTTAGGCGGTGATTTTCCAGGCCCAGACTTCCGTCGTGCGCACCCCGGCCATCAGTTCGCCGGTGGCGAGGATCCATTCCTGGCCGATCTGAACGGCAGGAATGCAGACCACCGGGGTCGGCCAGCGTTCGTGCCAGTGGCGCCATTCGTTCGCGGTGACGTCGAAGTAGAGGATGTCGCCGGGGAGCGACGAGTCGCGCGGAATCTTGCCGACCTGGCGGCCGTCGACGCCGCCGAGGACGAAGACGCGCGCGGGAGTCTCGGTCACGGGGGCGGACGAAGGGGCGGCGATGACGGACCACGGGACATCGGGCAGTCGTTCCCAGCCGCGGCCGGGCGTGTAGCGGTGAGCGTCCTTGAGGTAAACGCCGGGGCCTTCCTTGCCGTCGAGCGGGCTGATATCGATGCCGCTGATCAGGTAGAAGGCGCCGCCGACCGCGGCGGACACGGGGAGCGCGCGGGTCGGGCCGGACCACGACGGGAGCGTCTGCCACTGCGGCGTGGTTGCGGTGAGGTCGAGCTGCCAGAAGACGTTCTGGCTGACCTTCGGGGTGCCGGCCACGTAACCGCCGGCCAGATACACCGAGTTGTTCAGGACGGAGGCGACGGCGCAGGTGGTCGGCGCGGGCAGCGCGGGCCAGGCGGAGATTTCGACCTTCGTGCCGGTCCAGCGGAGCAGGAGGGTGTCGCGGAAGACGGTGTCCAGATTCTCGCCGCCGCAGATCAGTACGCCATCTGGCAGACTGACGGTCGCACCGTAGCCGCGGGGGATGGGCAGCTTGCCCACGGTCTTCCATTCCTGAGCCCCGGGGAGGAGGACGTGAATTTCGTCGTAGTAACGCTTCTTGCCGCCCTCCCAGGGCTTGAGGTCGGGGAAGTTGGCGCCGCCGGCGGCGATGAGCACGCCGTTGTGCTGTCCGACCATCGGGGCGGCCATGCCGGGCGGCTGCGGGTAGGCGGGGAGCTGCCGCCAGCTCGTGGCCGCGGGGAGGATTCCGGCGAGGGCGAGCTCCACGACCCGGCACACGGCGCGGGCCTGGGCGTCGTAGGTGAGGTAGGCGGCGAGCCAGTGGGTCGGCGAAACGGCGAGGGCGACGGAGCCGACGGGAATTTCCGGCGTCTCGCCGGCGAAGGCGACATCCCGCCAGGCACCGGCTTCCTCTCGGCAGAGTACGACGCTGGCATTGGGAAAACGCGGGGGGACGCCGATGACGCGACGGCCCGAGCGAAGCCCGGCCCGGCCACCCGCGCCGGAGGGGACGGTCAGCAGGAGTCCGGTCGGGGAACTGGCGTCGGTGGCGGCGGGCGAGGCGGACGCCGGGGCGGGGCCGACCGCGGGCTCGGACCAGGTGGTGCTGCCGACCGCCGTCTCAGCGGCGACCGGACGGCCATCCGCGCCATGCCATTGCACGCGCCAGCGGCCGGTGGCCGTTTGGTAGAATGCTTGCAGCGGACTACCGAGTCCGGCGGCAACTCCGAGGGTGTGGGGAAGGAGCGAGGCCAGTTGGGACGGGCGGGACTTTTCCATCCGGCGAGGCTGACGGACCGCCGCCAAAATCAACAATCGCATTTGGCTGGCGAGGTGACCTTACCACCGGGATTGGGGTTGATGAAACCGGGGTGCGCCGGTTTGAGGGAAGCGTCCGCGGGGCGGGCGATCGCGCCGCTTGCGGCCAACATGATGACCACTTCGACGCTCACCGCCTTGCAGGCCACGTATCGGGACGGCCTGCTTAACGATACGATTCCCTTCTGGCTCCGACACGGAATCGATCGGGAGCATGGGGGATTGCTGACCGGCCTGGATCGTGCCGGCGCGGTTGTGGACACCGACAAGGCGCTTTGGCTGCAGGGCCGGGCCACCTGGACCTTCGCGACGCTGTTCAACACGGTCGAGCGTCGGCCGGAGTGGCTCGAAGCCTCGCGGCATTGCCTGGATTTCATCCGCCGCCATGGCCCCGGGCCGGAAGGAAAACTCTATTTCACCGTCACGAAGGAAGGCCGGCCGCTCCGGATGCGGCGCTACGTGTACAGTGAGTGTTTCGCCAGCATCGGCAGTGCGGCGTATGCGAAGGCCACGGGCGAGGCGCGGGCGGCGGAGGATGCGGTGACTTATTTTGCGACCTACCTGCGGCACAGTTTCGAACCCGGGGTCATGCCGCCGAAGACCGATCCGTCGACCCGGCCGATGATCGGCGTGGCGCCGCACATGATCGCAATTGCGACGGCGCAGGAAGTGCGGGCCAATCTCGGGGACATTGAGGTAGCGGGTCGGACGTGCACCGAGTGGATCGATCGCTCAATCGCGGAGATCGCCGGGAAGTTCTTTCATCCCGAGCTCGGCGCCCTGCTCGAGGTCGCGGCGCCGGATGGATCGGTGATCGATCACTTCGATGGCCGCACCCTGAATCCCGGCCACGCGCTGGAGTGCGCGTGGTTCATCCTGCATGAAGCGAAGCACCGCGGCTCGGACACGCGGTTGCGGCAACTCGGCCTGGGCATCCTCGATTGCATGTGGGCCCGCGGCTGGGACGAGGAATTTGGCGGGCTGCTCTACTTCACCGATCTGAAGGGCCGGCCCGTGCAGGAATATTGGGCCGAGATGAAGTTTTGGTGGCCGCACAACGAGGCGATCATCGCGACGCTGCTGGCCTGGCAGCTCACGGGTGATCCGAAGTATGCGGCCTGGCACCGGCTGGTGCACGACTGGGCGTACAAGGTGTTCCCGGATCCGCAGCACGGAGAGTGGTTCGGTTACGCGCACCGTGACGGGCGGATCTCGACGCAATTGAAGGGTAACCTCTGGAAGGGCCCGTTCCACCTGCCGCGCATGCAGCTCTACTGCTGGAAACTGACGAACGAGCTGCTGGCCGCGAATTCGCCCGGTAACCGCTGAACAGACCTGAGCCGGAAGTGTGCAGTAGGAAATCGCGAAGAGGCGAACTTGGTGGCCCGCCGCGTGAGCGGCGGGACTTCACCGAGCGGAGCGATGAAGACGTTTCCGGCTTCGATCTCCACCCCGACCGAGCCGGGTTGGAGCCTGAA
>CAINHV010000101.1 GCA_903848965.1 uncultured Opitutia bacterium
CTCAGCCGCGACAGCGCGGGCATGGTCGTCCGGTTCCGGACCGACGCCACCACGATCTGGGCCAACTATACCTTGCGCAACGAGCGTCTGGCCGGACCCAACATGACAGCCATCGGTGCAAGCGGCATCGATCTCTATGCCCGCGATCCGGCGGGCAAGTGGCGCTGGGCCGCCGTGACGCGGCCGGCCGGCAAGGTGGTGCGCCAGTTCATCATCAACGATCTCACCCCCGGGGTGCGCGAATACGCCGCCTATCTGCCGCTCTACAACGGCGTCGATGAACTCTCGATCGGCGTCCCGCCCGGCGCGCAGTTCGAGCGGCTCGCCCCGCGGACAGAGAAGCCGATCGTGTTCTACGGCACCTCGATCACCCACGGCGCCAGCGCCTCGCGGCCCGGCATGGTCCATACCGCCATCCTCGGTCGCCGCTTCGATCGCCCGGTCGTGAACCTCGGCTTCTCGGGCAACGGACGCATGGATGCCGCCGTCGGCGAGCTGCTCGTGAAGATCGACGCCGCCGTCTACGTCATCGACTGCCTGCCCAACATGAATGCCGCGATGGTCCGGGAGAAATGCATCCCGCTGGTGAAGCAGCTTCGCGCCGCGCGTCCCGACACGCCCATCGTGCTCGTCGAGGATCGCCGGTTCACCAACGAGTGGGTCCGGGCCAAGCAGATCCAGTTTCACACCGACAATCACGCTGCGCTGCGCGAAGGCTTCGAGACGCTGCAGAAGGAAGGGGTGAAGGGTTTGTATTACATCGGTGGCGACGCGCTGCTCGGTGACGACACCGAAGGCGCGACCGACGGTTCGCACCCGAACGACCTTGGGTTCATGCGCCAGGCCGATGTGTTCGAACCGGTGCTGCGGGCGGCGCTGGGACTGAAGTAAATACCGGAGTGGAGAGGATTTCAGGACGGGCAGGATGTGGAACGGACCTCGTGTGACGCGCCTTACTTTCTGAATCCTGTCTCATCCTGTAATCCTGTCCCGAAAAATTCCTGTTCCAGAGATCGAACCGAGAACCCCCATTCGTTCCGTGAGCTTCCATGGCCTTCGATTCCGGCCACGTGCCTCCCTCGTCCTGTCCCTGATCGCGGGGCTCACCGCCGGGGCGGCCGAGCCGACGCTGCCGACGACCCGTCACGCGGTCGCCGGGTTGAGTGCCCCGGTTGAGATTCTGATCGATCGCTGGGGCGTGCCGCACATTTATGCGCCGAACGCCTACGCGGCGTACTTCGCGCAGGGTTTCAACGCGGCCCGCGATCGACTGTGGCAGATCGATCTGTGGCGGAAACGCGGGCGGGGCGAACTCGCGCGCGACTTCGGGCCCGCCTACGTGGAGCAGGATCGGGCGAGCCGGCTTTTTCTGTACCGCGGTGACATGCGCGCCGAGTGGATCGCCTACCACTCCGACACGAAGCGCATCGTGGAGAATTTCGTCGCCGGGATTAACGCCTACATCGCCCTCACCGGCGCACAGCCCGATCTGCTCCCGCCCGAGTTCAACTTGCTCGGCTACCGGCCTTCCCGCTGGGAGCCCTCCGATGTGGTCCGGCTCCGCAGTCATCTTCTCGTGGGCAATCTCCCCAGCGAGGTGGCGCGGTCCCAGGTCACCGCGGCGGCCAGTCTCGAGACTGATCTCCTGCGGCGCGGTCTCGAGCCGGCGTGGAAAACGCGGGTGCCCGAGGGCCTCGTGCCCGCGGAGATTCCCCCGGCGGTGCTCAAGGATTACAATCTCGCCCGCGATCCGGTCACCTTCACTCCGGAGAAGCTCCGCGGGATCGCGCCCGCCCCGCGTTCGGCGGCGGCCGAGCTCGCGCATGCGCTCGCGCTGCCGGTTTATGCGAGCAACAACTTCGCGGTGAGCGGTGCGCGGACCACGACGGGCCGTCCGATTCTCGCCAACGATCCGCACCGCGCGCACGGCGTGCCCGGCCTGCGCTACTTTGCCCACCTCTCCGCCCCGGGCCTCGACGTCATCGGCGCCGGCGAGCCCTGCCTGCCGGGCATCTCGCTCGGGCACAATGGAGAGATCGCCTTTGGGATCACGGTCTTCGCGTTGGATCAGGAGGAT
This sequence comes from uncultured Opitutia bacterium, assembly GCA_903848965.1. Taxonomy (GTDB): domain Bacteria; phylum Verrucomicrobiota; class Verrucomicrobiia; order Opitutales; family Opitutaceae; genus ER46. Next base: position 2,078 of record CAINHV010000101.1, read on the forward strand.
CTCTATGTGTACGAGACCAACCCCGATCGTCCCGATGAATATCGTTACCGCGATCACTGGGAGCCGTTCCTGATTCGTCACGAGACAATCGAGGTCAAGGGCGAGGCGCCTCGAACGGTGGTCTTGAAGTTCACACGCCACGGTCCGGTGCTGCTCGAGCAGCCCGATCGCCACCGGGCCTTCGCCGCCCGGCTGGCCTGGCTCGAGGCCGGCGCCGTGCCCTACCTCTCCAGCCTCGAGTACCTCCACGCGAAGAACTGGGATCAGTTCCTCGCCGCGATGAACCGCCACGGGCTTCCCGGCCTGAATTACCTCTACGCGGATCGCACGGGTAACATCGGCTGGGCGCCTTCGGGCCTCGCGCCCGTGCGGCCGAATTGGGACGGCTTGATGCCCGTCCCGGGCGATGGACGCTTCGAGTGGGAGGGCTTCCACCCGATGGATGCGTTTCCCCGCCGCGCCAATCCGCGCGAGAACTGGTTCGGCACGTCGAACGAGATGAACCTGCCGTCCGGCTACGATGCCGCGCGGACGAAGCTCGGGTTCGAGTGGTCCGATCCTGTGCGGATGAAGCGCCAGCACCAGATTTTCGACGGCAACGGGCGCTTCGATGTCCCCGCCGTCGTGCGCGCGCAAACCGATGTGTTCAATGTCACGGGCCAGCGGGTGACGGCCCTGCTCGCGGGCGTGACCGCGGCTCCGGGCACTCCGGCCGCGGCCGTCCTCGCGGCCCTGCGCGCCTGGGATCATCGATCGGAAGCCGATTCCGCCGGCGCGGCGGCGTACAACGTCTGGTATCACCGTCACGTGCGGCCCGCGGTCATCCGCCGGCTCGCACCCGCCGCGGCGCTCGCGGCGATCGGCGAGGGCGATGCGCCGTTCGTGATCGATTTTCTGGAGCGGCCGGATGCGCGGCTGGGTCCCGATCCCATCCAGGCGCGGGGTGAGCTCTTCGCCAACGCGCTGGAGGGCGCGGCCCAGGAGCTGACAACGCGGCTCGGCGCCGATCCCGCGGGCTGGCAGTGGGGCCGGTTGCACCAGGTCGAGTTCGTGCACCCGCTGGCGACCGCGTTCCCGGCGGATGCGTCCGTCCGGGCCTTCAATGTCGGACCGCGGGCCAAGGCCGGGGACAACGAGACGCTGGGCCGCAGCACCTGGCGCTCGTCGGACTACCGGTTGATCAGCGGGGCTTCGGCGCGATTCGTCGCGGACGTCGGCCAGTGGGACAACTCCGTCGCGAACAACACGCCCGGCCAGTCGGGCGATCCGCGGAGCCCCCATTACCGCGATCTTTTCGAAGGCTGGGCGACGAATCAGTATTTCCCTCTGCTGTACTCACGGGCCGCGGTCGAGCAGGCGGCGGAGTCGAGGATTCTGCTGACACCCGCGGGCGCACCCTGACGCGGGTCGCGGTTTCCAAGCGTAAACAGGATTCACAGGATAGCGGATGAGAATGAGACAGGATTGGTTCGGGAACATTCCATGAAGGGCCGAGCTCCGTCGAGGCCGGTACCTTGAACGATCCAAGAACGGCCTCGACGGAGCTCGGCTCTCCACCCTGGTTGCGACTCCGTCGCGCTAGGGTTTTCTCCGGTCAATCCGGGCTCGACTCCTGTCCAGCCTGTCAACGGTTTGGACCTGGTCGACGCTCGCGTCGCACGATCAACGTTCGCCTCGGGCGCGATCAAAAATCGGGTTGCGCCGTCTGTGGCACGGAACCACTGATCCTGTCCCCCTTTCCGTCGCTCTCGGCGGATGCCCCAGGTCGATCAATCGCTCCCTCCATGATTACTCCCAACCCCGCCTCCCTGAGCCGCCGTGATTTCCTAACCCGCGCCAGCGTCGGTGCCGCCGCCGCGTATCTCGCGCCCTCCGCCGCGTTGGCGGCCACGACTCCGACCCCCGCCGCGTCGCCTTTGGCGTCGACGGCCGCGTTCACGCCGACCCCCGGCTTCGGCAAGTACGAGGTTTCTTTCCTCGAGAAATGGCACTTCGACGGGGGTGACGCCTCGCCCGAGCAGATTCGATATAAGTACACGCCGGAGCAGATGGCGCAGGTCACGGACGAGATCGGCCTCGATCTCGAACTGACGGTCCGCAAGGTCGGCCACATCACGCCCGAGAACGCCGCGGACGAGCTTCCTGTGATGGCGGCCGCGTTGGCCAAGAAGGGCCGGCGGATTTCGTACCTCGCGATGGACACGGTCCGGCCCACGGAACCGCACTGGCAGAACGTCCTGCGCGCCGCGAAAAAACTCGGCATCAACCGCTATCGGCACCGTGGTTTCCAGTACGACCTGACCAAGTCGCGCAAGGCGCAGATTCCCACCTTCACGAGTTGGGCGCGCGAGTTTGCCGCGTTTAACAAGGAGCTGGGCATGCAGGCGGTCTATCAGATTCATGCGCAGCCGCGGATGGCGGGCAGCGCGGCTTGGGACCTCGACATGATTCTCGATGACATCGACCCGAAGTATTTCGGCGTGGCCTTCGACACCCAGCACGTGCTCGTCGAGCAGGGGCTCTCCTACCTCAATGCGGTGGATGTGCTCGCGCCGCGGACGGTCGCGCTGTGCGTGAAGAGCTTCCGCTGGGATGTGGATCCGAAGACGCAGCGGAACGTCCCGATGCAGATGCCGCTTGGCCAGGGCTTCGTGAAAAAGGAAATGGTCACGGATGTCATCGCCGCCCACGGCGGACCGCTGCCGCTCATCATTCACATCGAGCACTTCAAGCTCGGCGGTGAATTGTATCCCTCGCCCTTTGAACAACGAAAGGCGATCGTCGCCGCCTTCCGCAGCGATGCCGCCGTCCTGAAGAACTGGCTCGGCCTCGCGAGCTGATTGGCGCGCGTTTGTATTTCGGCGCGGTGGGCAACCACCGCGCCTTTTTTATGCCCGGCTGAGGTGGCATGGGTCTCCCGACCCATGAAG
>CAINHV010000102.1 GCA_903848965.1 uncultured Opitutia bacterium
AGGTGAGGCGGAGATTCTGCCGGACCTCCCGCAGCTTCATCTGCCCGCCGCCGAGGTAGGTCCCGATGTCGAAGGCCGTTTCGAGATCATCGTCACTGAGGTGGAATGCCTCGAGGGAAAGCTTCGGGTGGGCCGAGGGAGCGTCGCTCAGCGGATTGAGGTGGGCTTCGATGTGCCCAATCGAACGGTAGGCGTTGATCAGCTGGTGCACCCGCGACTGCTTGAGGCTGTCGATGATGGGAGCCGCGGCGTGGGCATGGCTCTCGTGACCGGCGGCGGCGGCGAGTGCGGCCGTGGGTGTGGAACCACTAGTCCCGAGGGTGAAGCCCTGAAAAAACGCCCGCCACGTCGGATCGACGGCATTGGGATCCTTCAGCCACGCCTCGTAGGCGGCCTCGATAATCGAGGCATTGGCATGAGTGGGAAGGGAAGAAGGGTTCATGGAAAAAGGGAGTGCGGGCCGGGCGGGCCGCCGGTTCGGGGAACGAGGTGCCGGAGCGACGGAGGACGCCTGGTTCGCGGGAAAGTGAGCGGTGAGTGGACCACGGATACAGTCGCGAGACAAGTGCGAGGCGGCCGGGGACGGTGATTGCAATCCCGCTTAACGTGGGTAACAGCCGGATAAGCCAACCTGACGAACCGCGATGGAAATCCAGATTAAAGATGCTCTAGCTAATTTGATGGCAGGAATTAAGACTGGCGATGGCAAAGCCATTGCGGATCAAATGGCGCGACTGGACGAGCTGCTGGAGCAGGGTCGAACGACGCTGCATCCGCAATTGGTGCATTTCCTCCAGAATCGGAGTTATGCGAAGGCCGTGATGTTCCTCGGCGGTGAACAGGACATCCCCGTGGGCGTGTGCGGCGGCCGTCCGGGCAAGGTCTAGTCCGTCTGCCGTCTGCCGCCGGCGCGATGCCGGCCGGAACCTCTTCGCCTTCTCATCCGCTCACGCCCCGTCCGCGTTTCGCGTCCGCCCCTCGCGTGCAAATCGATGTCACACGTGTGACATCGATTTGCACGGTTCCGCTCTGGGCCCGGTGTGGAGGAACGTGGCGGGCGGCGGCCAACGGCTCGGACGCCCGATCGGTGGCGGACATTTCGATGTCACACGTGTGACATCAATTTGCTCCGGAGGCGGGCAGTGTAGTTTGGGGTGGCGGTCGGGGCGGGGGTGGGTAGCTGTGGGCCCATGAGTTCGGGCAACAAGATTTCTACCGATGGCGGGGCGGGGCTCGGGCAGAATCCGTTCGCGGCCTTGAGCAACGCCGGGCTGCCCAGGGTTTCGACTTCCGGCGGGGGAAAGTCCGGCGTGGGCGCCGGTGGGACTCCGGCGAAACCGGCCGTGGCGGCCTCGAAGAATCGCGGGCGGGTTGATGTGCGGCGGGAAACGGGCGGGCGAGGTGGCAAGACCGTCACCGTCATCGATGGCTTTGTCGGCATCGGGCTGCCCGAGAAGGAGCAGTTGGCGAAAACGATCCGTGCGGCCTGCGGCTGCGGCGGAACGGTCAAGGACGGCGCGATCGAAATCCAGGGTGACCAGCGGGAAACCGCGGCACGGATTCTCAACGAAGCGGGGTTTCGGGCCGTGTTCGCCGGCGGGTGATTGGATTTTCGATTTTGGATTCTCGATTTTCGATCGGGGACAGCCTGCCGATTGAATCCGTCCAATGGGTGTGATTCGTGGCCCAAGGTTTTGGAGCCACAAATTTCACCGATTGCACAAATCGGGAGGACCGCCGTTCGGCGGCTTCCGACCCAATCCAAAATCGAGAATCCGAAATCGAAAATTACGCCGCGAGCCCCGCGGCCAACGCCAGCGCCGCCTTGGCCCGATTCATCACGTACAGGTGATAGCCCGGGACACCATTCGCCAGGAGGTCGCGGACCTGGTCGAGGGCCCAATCGATCCCGATGATCTCAACCACGTCGGGGTTCTCCGCACAGAGCCCCAGCCGCTTGAGCAAGGCCGGCGGGAGCGTCGCACCCATCTTTGTCGTGAATTGCTCGACCTGCTTCAACGTCAGGACCGGCATGATTCCGGGCACGATGGGAACGAGGATGCCCGCGGCCCGGCAGCGTTCCACGAACCGAAAAAAGACGGCATTGTCGAAGAAGAGCTGGGTCGTGATGAACGCGGCCCCCGCATCCACCTTCCGCCGCAGATTGACGAGATCGATCTCGGCCGAGGCCGCTTCGAGGTGCTTCTCCGGGTAGCCGGCGACCCCGAGGCAAAAGTCCGGGTGCCGGGAGCGGAGCAGCGTCACCAATTCGTTGGCATGCCGCAGCCCATCGGGCGCCGGGGTGAACGACGTCGTGCCCTTCGGCGGATCGCCCCGCAGCGTCATGATGTTGCGGAAGCCGGAGGTGTGGATGCGATCCGCAATCTCGCCGAGTTCGGCGCGCGAGTGACCCACGCACGTGAGGTGGGGCATCACGGTAAAACCCATTTCCTGCTTCAGCAGGGTGCTGACCTGCGCGGTGCGGTCACGGGTGGAGCCGCCGGCGCCGTAAGTCACGGAGACGAAATCCGGCCGGAGCGAGGCGAGGGCCGTGGCGGTCGCCCGCAGTGACTCCACGCCCGCCTCATCCCGTGGCGGGAAGAACTCCAGCGAGCGAAGTGGGCGCCCTTGCGCGAAGAGATCGGAGATCGGCCGGTCGGGCGTCATGCAGTTCGGCGACGGAAGGAGATTCGCGCCGACACGTAAAGCGGCGAATGCGGGGGCCGCCGCTGCGCGCCGGCCCTAGAGGGGAACTCGGGAGGAGTCTTGGTGGCGCAGGAAGGCCCGCCAGCGGCCGCGGGCACGCCGACTCTCTGGGGCGCCTTCGTTTTGCGCCTTCGCCCCTGCGGGCAGCAGTCGCCGACCAGCGCAAACGGGCTCGAACACCGATTAGCGGCGGTCTTTGCCTCCTGCACTTTATGCCGCCCCACAAGCACGGAGGCTCCTTCCAAGTACTCCCAAAATCCACCGGCATCCCGTGAATCCGCGGGTCGTCTCCGGTGAATCCTGTCCAGACTTGGAAATTACGGTGTCGCGGGAGCCGGCGCCGGGACCGGTTCGAAGAGATCGTCGGTCTTCTGGGGAAGCGACGTGAAGGGAGAGTCGGCGATCTGGAAGGCGCGCTTCTGCATCCAGGTATTGATCGGCGCCGCGGTGTCGCTGTGCGTGACAAAGGCGAAGACGGGGCCGGCGGGAATCGTTTCGAATTCCGGACCCAACGGCTTGGGGTCGCCTTCCTTCTTCGCGAGATCGGACACATTCCCCAGCGCCCCCGGCCCGGCCTTGCCGTCGGCGCTCGCAGAGGGCGGCTTCAACTTCTTCTCCTCGGGCTTGCGGCCCAGCGCGACGGTGATCGTCTTCTGGTCGAACGTGGTGAGCTTGATCGTCCTAAGCTTCGCGCGGGCCGCGGCCGCGTTCGGATCGTCGGTCGCGGTCGTGTCGGAAAAGCGCAGCGTGCCGAGCGAGGCGAGGAGGGCGGTGACCTTGTCCGCGCGGAGCCGCTGATTCGTCGGCGTGGGATCAGCCGTCCAGGGATCGTCCTTCTTCGCCCGCGACAGCGTCACCGATCCGTTCTCGAGCGGCACCTCCACGCGGGCGACGTCGTCGGCCTTCACCGCGAGAAATTCCGCGTGGGCCCAGTTGCGCGGCTCGGAATCGAGCCAGGCGTTGAGGTTGGCGAGGTAGGCCTTGTTCTCGTCGCCGTAGCGGACGAACCGGCCGCCGCCGGTCTCGGGATGGCGGCCGAGCGTGATCGCGACTAGCGCGGCGCCGGCGGCGTCGAGCAATTCGATTCGGGTGTCCTTGAACTCCAGCCGGGCGATTCGCTCGGGGCTGCTCGTGACGAGCCGCTGGACCTTCGCCTCGGCCAGGCCGCCGATGAAACCGGAGAGCTTGGTGAAGTCGGCGGGCAGATCGTGATAGCTCGGCACGGACCAGCCACCATCCGCCTGGCGAGTGACGGTGACGGTGCGGCCCTGATCGCTGATCCGCAGGCCGGCGGCCTTCTCGATCGTCGCGGGATCGACGAGCGGCTGGTTGAGGCGGCTGTCGCCCGCGGCCGGCGGCGCGGGTCGGCGCGCGACGAAGGCGACGACGGAGAGCGCGGCGAGGACCGCGATGGTGACGATGAGGGTCTTGAGTTTCATCGTGAGAAGAATCCGAAGGCGATGGCGAAGGGGGCTTGGCGGGTGAAGGCGCGGCCAAACCGACGTGCAACCTATTACGTTACACGTCGGCTGGGGTTATTTCTGGCGGGCGCGGTAGAACCAGAAGCCGAACGCGCCGACGAGGAGCGGCGTGGCGAGGACGTTGAGGAGCAGCAGGCGATTCTCGAGGCGGTCGATGTCCTCGCGCAGCGCGCGGCGGATCTCGCGGCGCTCGCCGCGCATCGCCGCGGACTGCTTCTGGAAATCCTCGATCGCCTTCGCGATCTCGGGCGTGGCGGTGAGCCGCTTGCCCTCGGTCTTTTTGCCCTGGAGCTCGGTGAGTTTGGTCTGCACCTGCTGGAGGCGGGCATCGAGTTCGGTGAGCTTGTCCTGGTACTTCTTCTGCGCCTCGACCTCCATCTCCCGCACGACATTGAAGGGGCGCAGCGACGAGCCCTTGCCGCGGATCGAGATCAGATCCTGCGAACCGCCAAGGAACTCGAGCGTGTTCGAGGCGAAGGCGAGGTTGTTGTTGATCGGCTCGCCCATCGTCTGGCCGAAGAAGTTGAATTTGCGGACGCTGTAGTCGTCGAACAGCCAGTCGGTGTCGGCGATGACGACGAGGGTGGAGGTCGTGGAGGATTCCTTGAGTTGAGAGTTGAGAGTTGAGGGTTGAGAGCTGGAGTCGGGCTTCACCGGGTCGCTTTTGGGGGCGCCGTCCGGGAAGGCGGTCTTGAATTTGCCGGTGACGAGGGCGGCGATCGTCTTCTTTCCGCTGGGGGTGATCTGCTTCGAGACGTCGTCGGGTTGGGCGAACTGGAGCAGCGCCGAGTCCACGGTGCCGGTCTGCGCGGACGTCTCGATCAGGGGAGTGAAAGTCAGGTCAGAGCCGGCCTTCGCGGCGAGGCTGCCGGCCTCGATGAACATGGCCGTGTTGAGCTGCGCGGTGGGCATCGCGGTGGCGTTGAAGTTCTCGCGGCGCAGGTTGAGCCAGATGGGAAGGCGGGCGACGCCGCCATTGCCGACGTGGACCTGGGTGGCGTTCTCGAGATCACCGACGACCTTCTGCGGTTCGTACACGACGCCGTAGGCACCGAGCAGCGTCGGCAGATCGCTTGAGACGTTGGGCTGCGGCCCGCCCATCATGGCCTGCTGGCCACCCTGGCGCTTGAAGTGTTGCGAGGACGGATCGACGGCGAGAAAGACGGGCTTCCCGCCGAGCAGGAACTGATCGATCGCGTACTGGAGCGCGGGCGGGACGTTCTGCGGATGGGCGACCAGCAGCACGTCGAGCCCGGCGGGCAGGCTGGTGGCGGTGGGCTCGACGGTCACGATTTCGAAGGACTCGGCCAACTCCGTGGCGACGAACTGGCCGGGCTGGGGCTGCTGCCGCATCATCATCATCATTTGCATCTGCTGGGGGCTGGTGCCCTGCAGCGGCAGGCTCGTGAGCAGGCCGAGCTTCGGCTTGTTGAACTGCTGGACGGCGTAGACGAGCTTCGAGAGATCGTATTCGAGAAACTGTTCCCGCTGCGGCATGAAGGCGGGGACGGTCTTCTGTTGGTCCGCCTGCGTGACGACGAGGCCGAAGAAGAATTGCTCGCCGCCCGTCTGCACCATCTGCGGCGTGAGCCCGGCGGCCGTGGCCTTCTCTTCATCGGGCGTGTCGGGCCGCGGATTGATGACGTTGAGGTTCAGCCTGCCGCGGGAGGCGCGGACGTATTGACGAAGCATCTCCTGCACGCGGACGGCGTAGTTCTTGTAGCCGATGGGCAGGCCGGCGGCGTCCTGGGAAAAGTAGAGATCGAGCGTTACCGGCTCCTCGACCTTGCCGAGCATGGCCTTGGTGCCGGGGGACAGGGAGTAGATCGACTCGGCGGTGAGGTCGGCGCGCACGGGGACGGACGACGCCAGGTAGTTGATCAACACGAGGCCGACGAAGAGCAGGACGATGGCGAGAAGTTTGGCGCGGAGTTTCATTTGGGATTTTGTCCGGCGTGAGGAGGGTGTTCGGGGGTGGGCGAGTGCGGGTTGTGCGAGCGTGGGTGCGGCTTCGGACAAAATCCCTAGCCCGGCGGCAGCGGCGGATGGGGAGCTTTGGAACTGAGCTGCAGCGCGGAGCGCTGCGTCGGCCGGCTGGCGGGGCTCAGAGGTGCCAGGCGAAGGCGGATTCTCGAATCAGCGCAGTTGTTCATCGGCAGTCAGCGTGGCCAGCCGGCCTAGCGTTCCAAGGTGACGACGTTGAGGAAGAGCGTGAATCCGATCAGGGAGAGGAAGAAGACGACGTCCTTCGGATCGATGATGCCCTTGGTGAAGGCGTCGAAATGAGTGATGAAGCTGAAGTTCGAAAGCAGATCGACGAACCACACCGGGAACACCGCGTTGAGCACCCCGCTGAACACGCTCCAGCCGAGAAAGAGCAGTACCAGGCACGAGACGACACCGAGGACGAAGCTGATGACCTGATTCTTGGTGAACGCCGACATCAGCGAGCAGACGCCGAGATAGCCACCGGCCATGAGGACGCTCCCGAAGTAGGTTGCCGCCACGACGCCCCAGTCGGGATCGCCGAGGTAGGCCACGGTGAAGGCCATCGGCAGGCTGAGCAGAATCGCGAGCGTGAGGAAGGCCCACGCCGCGAGGAATTTTCCGAGGACGGCGTCGAGGGTCGTGATTGGCAGGGTGAACAACAGCTCCACGGTGCCGGTGCGTTTTTCCTCGGACCAGAGCCGCATCCCGGCCGCGGGAATCAGGAAGAGAAACAGCCAGGGATAGAAGGTGAAATAGCTGTCGAGGGTCGCGAGGCCGCCCTTGAAGAAGCCGGCGACAAAGAACGCGAGCCCGACGCCCGCGAGGGAGAACACGATCAGGAAGACATACGCGACCGGCGATCGAAAGTAGCCGAGGAACTCGCGTTTGAAGACGGGAGAGATCTGGCGCATGGGAAAAGGCAGTAGTGAGTAGCGAGTAGCGGGTAGTGAGTAGCAGGCCGAGGTAGCGAGTAGTGGGTAGTGAAGCAGTAGTGAGTAGCGGGTAGTGAGTAGGAGGAGGAGCGGCCGTCGGAACGACAGTAGGGCGTGGAAGTTTGGAACTCTGGATGCTCGCTACTCGCTACCCACTACTCGCTACTCCCGAATCAAACATCCGAGGCGGTCAGGGAACGGAAAATCTCATCGAGCCGGGCGCCGGGCCGGCGGGCGCGGAGCTGCTCCGGGGTTTCGTCGGCGACGACCTGGCCGCGCGAGATGATGATGACGCGGGTGCAGATGGCCTCGACCTCCTCGAGAATGTGGGTCGAGAGGACGATGGTCTTGGCGGCGGCCATGCTCTTGATCAGCGAGCGAACCTCGATTTTCTGGTTGGGATCGAGCCCGTCGGTGGGCTCGTCGAGGATCAGGACGGGCGGATCATGCAGCAGTGCCTGGGCAAACCCGACGCGCTGTTTGAATCCCTTGGAAAGCGTCTCGATGCTTTGCTTCCGCACGGGCGCGAGGTGCGTCAGCGTGATGGCGCGCTCGACCTGGGCGCGGCGGGCGTCCCGGGTGCGAAACCCGCGCACCTCGGCGATGAACCCGAGGAATTCCTCGACGGTCATTTCCGGATACGCCGGGGAGCTTTCGGGCAGGTAGCCGACCCGGCTCTTCACGCCCACGGGATCGCGGGTGACATCGATGCCGTCGACCGTGGCGGTGCCGCCGTCAGGGCTGATGAACCCGGTGATCATCTTCATCGTGGTCGACTTGCCGGCGCCATTGGGGCCGAGGAAACCGAGAATCTCGCCGCGCTGGACGGTGAAGCTGACGCCGTCGACGGCGCGTTTGGCTCCGTAGGTTTTAACCAGGCCTTTGACTTCGATCATGGGAAGGAAGCGGGACGGGAAGAGCGGATGAGACCGGCGAAACCGGGAGGGTTCCGCGCGGCGTGCGAACAATTCAGCCGTAAAAATCCCGGGAAGGGCTTTCAAGCCGAAAGTTCGTATTCCGCCAGCACCATCGGGTCGGTTTCCCGTTCCCGCGCCGCCGCCAATCCGGCCCCGCCGCCGAGACGCGACACGGCCCAGACGGCGTGCGCCCGCACCAGCGCTGACGCATGGGAGGTGGCGAGAGCGACCACAGCGGGCAACAGGGACCGATCGCCGGAGTTGCCGGCGACCACGCAGGCGTTGCGCAGCAGCCCCGTGAGTTTCAGGCGTTTAATCGGGGTGCGCCGAAAGACCTCGGCGAAACGATCCGGCGTGAGGGCGAGCAACGCGTCGAGGGTGAGGCCGGCGAGATCGTAGCGCGCCGACAGCAACATCAGGCGGCCATCCTGCGCGAAGCGATTCCAGGGACAGACCTCGAGGCAGATGTCGCAGCCATAGATCCGATTCCCGATCCCGGGCCGCAGTTCGCGTGGAATGATCCCCTTGTTTTCGATGGTCTGGTACGAGATGCAGCGGCGGGCGTCGACGACGCCGGGCGCGGCAAACGCCTGGGTCGGGCAGGCGTCGAGACACCGGGTGCACGTCCCACAAAGCAGGCCGATTCCCGGCACGGGATCGTCCGAACCGGAACGTTCCAGCGGCGGGTCGGGGGTGAACGCGAGCGGCGTGATCAGGGCGGCGAGGAAGAGCCAGTTGCCGTGGCGCCGGGAGATGAGCATCGCGTTCTTGCCGACGAAACCGAGTCCGCTGCGCGCGGCCCAGCTCCGCTCGAGGACGGGCCCGGTGTCGACGTAGTAACGATAATCGCGCGGCCCGATCCCATACATTTCCTCGAGGACCCGGCCGGCGGCGGCCAGCGCCGGCGTGAGCGTGTCATGGTAGTCCTCATACAATGCGTAGCGCGCCCAGGCCGGCGAGGAAGGCGAGGGTCGCGCCCGCAGGTCGTCGTGCCAGTAACTCAGACCGAGCATGATGACGGAGCGGGCGCCCGGGAGGACGAGATCGGGTGTCGTCCGCTTGTCGGCGGTTCGCTCCATCCACTGCATGTCGGCCTGCATCCCGTCCGCGAGCCAGCGGTGGAGGGCGGCCGCTTCGTCCGGCAGGGAGGGCGAGGGCGGGACAGCCGCGAAACGCACGTCATCGAAACCCAGCGCCTCGAGCCGGTGCCGGAGATCCTCCTGGTTGGGATTCACCCGGTCTGCTTCGCCCGCACGAAGTCGGTGGCGTCGCGGCGCCAGGCGCGCATGACGTGGCTGGCGATGTCATTGAGCGGTCGTCCGTCGGTGAGAATCAAGGTGCCGGACTGGCGGTAGATGGGCTCGCGCTGGGCGTAGAGGGTGCGGACGCGCTCGTCGGGATTGGCGACGTCGAGGAGCGGACGCGTGCGGTGGCGCGCGGTCCGGGTGAGGATGGTTTCGATCGAGGCGTGCAGGCAGACGACGACGCCGCGGGCTTTCAGCAATGCGAGCATGCCGGGTTGGACCACGAGTCCGCCGCCGCAGGCGATCAAGGTGCGCTCCGCGGGGTGCCCATGGAGGATGAATTCGCGTTCCATGTCCCGGAAGGCGGGCTCGCCGTCCTGCGCGAAGATGTCCGCGATCGTCTTCTTCTGGAGCCGCTCGATCTCGTGATCGCTGTCGAGCAGGTGGAAACCGATCTTGTGCGCGACGGCGCGGCCCACGGTCGTCTTGCCGGTGCCCATGAATCCGACCAGGTAGAGGTTGACGTCAGGGGGATTCATCGGGCGTGCGCGCTGACGAAACGACCGAGGTTTGGCGTTGCCAAACCTTAACTTGGACAAAGCTCCCGGGCCGGGGGTGCGGGTTCGGTCGGTTAGGGCTTGGCCCGCCGGGGCGACGGAGCGAAGTTTGCGGCATGGCCGGAAACTATGCTTTTGCCAGCGACACCACTGCCGGAGTCTGTCCGGAGGCGATGGCCGCGCTGCAGGCCGCGAATGCCGGCCGGGCCCCGAGCTACGGCGACGACGGGTACACGGCGGAAGCCCGGCAGCGGATCGCGGCGTTGTTCGAAACGGAATGCGACGTGTTCTTCGCGCTCAATGGCACGGCGGCGAACGCCCTCGTACTCGCGGCGCTGTGCCAGCGGCATCATGGGATCCTCTGCGAGGCGTGGTCGCACATCGACACGGACGAATGCGGCGCGCCCGAATTCTTCACCGGGGGCAGCAAGGTCCTGCCGATCGAGGGGGCGAACGCGAAACTGGCGCCCGCCGCGCTGGAGTCGCAGCTCAGTCGCGGGCACGGCGTCCATTTCCCGAAGCTCCGGGCCTTGTCGCTCACGCAATCGACGGAGCTTGGCACCGTTTATCAGCCGTCGGAACTGCGAGCGCTGACCGACTGGGCCCACCGACAGGGTCTCGCCGTCCACCTGGACGGAGCGCGCTTTGCCAACGCCGCGGCGAACTTGCACGAGCGGGGCTTTTCGCCGGCGGACCTCACTTGGAGGGCGGGCGTGGACGTGCTGTGCTTTGGCGGAACGAAGAACGGCCTGTTCGGCACGGAGGCCATTGTGTTCTTCCAGCGGGAACTCGCGCGGGAGTTCGAGTATCGGGTAAAGCAGTCGGGCCAGCTCGCCTCGAAGCAGCGCTACGTGGCCGCGCAATGGAGCGCGATTCTGCAGGACGAAACCTGGCGGCGGAACGGAGCCCACGCGAACCGCCAGGCGCAGGTGCTGGCCGCGGGGCTGCGGGCGCTGGGTTTCGCGATCCTCATGCCGGTCGAGGCGAACGGGGTGTTTGTCGAGTTGCCGCCGCGCGTATATGCGGGACTCACGGAGCGCGGCTGGCACTTCTACAAGTTCGTCGGCGAGCATGGCTACCGCTTGATGTGCTCCTGGCAGACGCAGGACGAGGAAGTGGCGGCGTTCCTGGCGGACGCGAAAGCGGTGCAGGCGGCGGCGGGGTGACAGCCGAGGTGGCACGGGTCTCCCGACCCGTGAAATCGAATCCGCACGGCGTTACGGTCTCCACGGGTCGGGAGACCCGTGCCACGATCAGGCCCATGTCTTAAGGGAGCAGCAAGATGGATGGACCGAAGACAAAGGTAAGACTGCCCCCTACAGCCCCGACAAACCGGCCCTACGCTCCAGGCCGAACCACAAAAAAGCCCCCGGCGTTAACCGGGGGCTGGGAGAGTGGCCGTGGGACTGGAATTACTTCGCGGCCGGATCAGCTGGGGCCACGGGCGCTGCGGGCGCAACCGTGGGCTTGATGTCGAGGAGTTCGACTTCGAAGACCAGCGCGGACGCGGGCGGGATGCCAGGTCGGCCGTCGTCGCCGTAGGCGAGGTTGGAAGGGATGTAGAGTTTGATTTTGCCGCCCTTGCTCACCTTCTGGATGCCCTCGGTCCAGCCGGGAATTACCTGATCGAGGGGGAACTCGGCGGGCTCGCCGCGCTGCACGGAGCTGTCGAACACATTGCCGTCGATCAGCGTACCAGTGTAGTGAACCTTGACGGTTTCGGTCGGCTTCGGCGCCGGGCCCGTGCCGGGAGTGATGACCTCGTAGCGGAGGCCGCTCGGCAGCTCGATGATCGACTTGTTGTCCTTGAGCTTGGCGAAGAAGGCGGCGCTGGTGGCGGCATTCTCGCCCTTCAGCTTGCCGAGGTAGGCGCCCTGTTTCTTCTGCATGAACTCATCCATGGCCGGCCCGATCTTCTCGAGCTCGTAGGGCGATTCCTTGCCGCTGGCGGCGATGGAGATGCCCTTGAGGAGCGCCGTGATTTCGTTGGCGGAGAAAGCGAGTTCGGTCAGCCCGACGCGCTTACCGATGAACCAGCCGAACTCCTCGACCAACTGGGCCTCGGAGTAGGTGGGGGCGGCGGGCGCGGCAGCCGGAGCGGCCGCGGCGGCGTCGGGAGCCGGCTGCGCGGTCTGGCTTGGAATGTTGAGCTTGACCTCCTGGGCGTGCGCGGCGGCAAGGCCGACGGCAAGCAGGGAGATCGTAACGGTTTGCTTAAGTTTCATGCTTGGTTGGGAACGGAGTGGAGTCACGGCAGAGGCGTTTTTGTGCCGTAAACTTTTCACCTTTGCCAGCGGGGGATGGTGAATGCAACCCCGATTAGTCCTCGTTTCAAACGCGACGGCGGACCCCTGAAAACGTGGGCCTGCCAACGCGATATCGCGGGTGCGGAACCGCCCGGCTCGAGGCAAAGGTCGCCGGGACGGCGACTTCCCCATGGAACGGGACGGATCCGCACCCGGGTGTTGGAAGAGCTTGCAGTTTGGGAGGGTGAAGGACCGATTAGGCGTTTGGGCGGCCGCGAAACGCCGCCTCCGCGGTGACGGGCGTTCCCGGCATCGCCGTTTCCGTCCATTTTTTGCCGCGACATGAATCCCGATCAGTTTTGGACCAGCCAGGACGGCCAGATTTTGGCCGTGAAGAACAAGGACGAGAACAGCGTGACGCTCACGCTCGGCTTCTGGCCGCGGAATCCGGCCGAGATGCAGTTTTTTCGCGCTCACAGTGCGGTCCTGAAGTTCACCGAGCGCAGTTCCCTCGCCCGCATCGGCATTGAGATGCTCACGAAGGCCGGGCCGCGCGTGGAGGGCAACCGGCTCGAGCTGGAGGCGGACGCCTTCCTCTTCGACGCGAGCTTTCCGAATGCGCCGTATTGGAAGAAGCTGATGCGGGTGGGGGCGCCCGTGGGCCGGCTCTTCCACGCTCCGGCCGCGGCGAAACTGTCGACGGCCGAGATTTGGACCGCGCTGCAGGAGAACCGGCTCAAGCTCCCCAACACGATCAGCATCGACAGCCGGGGTCGTGTGTTCCTGACGCCACACCAGGTCAGCTACACGCTGAGCCAGCGCCTGGCCCGGGCCGACTTCGAGCGGGTGGTGGGCGGGACGGCAGGCCGCAGCTTTCTCGATCGCGTGCAGATCCGGCATGACGCCGCTCCGCTGACGATCGTCCCCCGTTCGGGCATCCTGACGAGTTGCTCGATGTACCTGAAGGAGCACTTCGTGGTCCTCAATCAGGGCGAGGGCAATTTTGGCATCCACACCAGCGCCGTCCTCCTCGATCCGATCAAGACCTTCGGCACGAATGTCATGCTCGAGATCTACAACAACGGCGACCAGCCGGTGGTGAACCCCATGGTGTCGGTGGATCTGTTCCGGGCGCCCGAAGCCAGCGATCCGGAGTTCAAGAGCCTCGCGCG
The DNA here is from genome assembly GCA_903848965.1 of uncultured Opitutia bacterium. Taxonomy (GTDB): domain Bacteria; phylum Verrucomicrobiota; class Verrucomicrobiia; order Opitutales; family Opitutaceae; genus ER46. Next base: position 13,245 of record CAINHV010000102.1, read on the forward strand.
CAAACGCACCCGCCTGCTCGCGACGGCGACCGAGCTCTACCGCTGCCTCGAAGAGAACCCGCAGCGGGAAGCGTCCGAGGCGCGGCCGCGCACCAAGATCACGGTGAAGGGCCAGAGCGCGACGATGGAGAACCACGCGTTCTTCCTGAAGGCGGGCGACGAGGTCAAAAAGGTCCTGAACGGCGGCAACGCGTGCGGCTACCGGACGATGATTCAGGCGCTCGATTCCGGGCCGGAAAATGCCGATACGCTGGTGCTCGATTATTTCCCCAACCTGCTCGAGGAGATCGAGCTCGTCACGCGGCTGAGCGACCTGAAGCTCCGGCGGATCATCTTCCGGAAGGCCTCGCGGACCCACGGCTATTTCCTGTCGAGCAACGCCCACGCCCGCCTGGACACGTTCGAGGCGATCGGCGTGCAGGTGTACTGGTACGACGAACTGACGAAGGATCTCTACCGGCACACCTACAAGAAGGAGCACGGGTTCTTCGTGCGGGAAGAGGTGGCGCGCAAGTTTCAGGAGTCCACCATCCTCGCCTTCTACGGATCCGCGATTGGTCTCGAGGCCGAGGACACGCAGCGGATTTCGGCGCTCGTGGACAAGCTCACGACCTTCATCGGCACGAACCTGGGCGTCCTGACCGGTGGGGGTGGCGGCGTCATGCGGCTCGCGTCCGACCAGGCCCGGGCCAAGGGCGCGCTGACGGGGGCGTGCTTCCTCGAGCTCGAGGCACAGCCGCCGGAGCTCGGCGTGGACTTCTTCAACACCTTCCAGGAATCGTCCCGGCACTTCCGGCAAAAATGGTTCGAGGCGGCGGATTTTTGCATCTTCAACGTCGGCGGCGTCGGCACGCTGGAGGAAGTCGGCATCGAGCTCTGCAACCTGAAGCTCGGGATCCGCCCGCGCGTTCCGTATGTGTTCTTCAACGCCCGCTTCTGGACGGATCTGCGCCGGCAACTGCGTACCATGATCAAGACCAAGCGCGCCCCGGCCTGGATGTTGGACTACGTGCTGTTCACCGACGATCCCGACGAGGTCGTGGCGTTCTACCGGAAGAAGCTGCAGGTGCTTTGAGATTTTGGATTTTGGATTCTCGATTTTGGATTGCCGGAACCTGCGGCTGCGGCGTGTCCGCCCGCGGCCCGCTCCTCACCTGCGAACTCCGAGAATCCAAAATCGAGAATCCAAAATCGAAAATCCTCCGAAGGCTTGCCACGCGCCGGTGCCTCTGAGTTTTTCGGCCCGTGATTCCGTCCGCGCTTCCCCGTTCCCTTCTGGTCGTTGGCTCCGGCGGCCGTGAGCACGCGCTGGTCCGCGCGCTGCTGCGGCGGCCGATTCACGGCGCCGGCGCCGTGGGGCCGCGGGTGATCTGCGCACCGGGAAATGCCGGCATTGCGGCCGATGTCCCTTGTTTTCCCGTCGCGATCGACGATCTGCCGGGAATCGTCGCGCTGGCCCAGCGGGAGCAGATCGAGTTCGTCGTCGTTGGGCCCGAGGTTCCGCTCGCGCTGGGATTAGCCGATCGGCTGCAGGCGGCGGGGATCCCGGTCTATGGGCCCAAGGCCGATGGCGCGCGGCTGGAAGCGTCGAAGATTTTCACCAAGGAATTGCTGCTGAAGTATGGCATCCCGACGGCGGCGGCGGGGATTTTCACCGAGGTGGCACCGGCGCTCGCCTACCTGCGGACGCGGGCGATCCCGATTGTGGTCAAGGCCGACGGACTCGCGGCCGGGAAAGGCGTGGTCGTCGCAACCTCATTGGCCGAGGCCGAGGGGGCGGTGCGTGACATGCTCGAGGGCGGACGCTTTGGCTCCAGCGGACGACAGATTTTGATCGAGGACTGCCTCTTCGGCGAGGAGACCTCGATCCTCGTGGTGGTCTCGGGTCGCGACTACGTGATTCTGCCGACGTCGCAGGATCACAAGCGTGTCGGCGACGGGGACACGGGGCCGAACACGGGCGGCATGGGCACCTACTCGCCGGCCGAGGTGGTGACGCCGGTGCTGCTCGAACGGATTGAGCGGGAAATCGTCTGGCCGTCTGTGCAGGCCATTGCCGACGAAGGCATGGACTACCGGGGCACGCTGTTTGTCGGCATCATGCTGACGCCGACGGGCCCGAGCGTGATCGAGTTCAACGCCCGGTTTGGAGATCCGGAGACGCAGGTGGTCCTGCCGCGGATTGAGTCGGATGTGCTGGAACTGCTCTGGCGTGCCGCCCGGGGCGAACTCGCCGGGCAGCAATTGGCGGTGCGGCCCGATTATGCGATCTGCGTGGTGATCGCGGCGCAAGGTTACCCGGACAATTATGCGAAGGGGGACGAGATTGCGTTTCCGTCCGTGTTGCCCGACAGGGTCTCGATTTTCCATGCGGGTACGGCGCGTGACGCGGCGGGTCGGGTGATCACGAATGGCGGCCGGGTGCTGGGAGTCACGGCGTTGGCGCCGACCCTGCGGGCCGCGGCGACGAACGCGTATGCGGTGTGCGACGCGATCGGGTGCGCGACCAAATACTTTCGCCGCGACATCGGCGCCCGGCAGCTCAATCGTGGATCGTGATGCGCCCGCTGTGTTTCGTCCTTCGCCGGGTGCCGGTGCTGATCGGATGCCTGGCCCTCGGTGTTTTCGCCGGAGCGGCGACGCCGCCCACGCCTCCGGCGACGAATGCCGCGCAGGGTCGGGAGCGCGATCTCGGCCAGGGTTTGATCTATCACCGGCTGCAGTCGCTGCCGTTGGATCTCCCGCCCAAGGAGGGCCCGCGGGTCCCGGTGTGTGTGGTGGATTTGCGTTACCTGAAGACCGATCCGGCCGGGGCGGCCGCCTTTGGATTTTGGATCGGAGGCCGGGCGACGCCGCGCGCGCCGGTGTTCGTGCTGGCGAATGACGTGACCGATGGCGCGCTGCTGGCCGCGGTGCGGACCCATGCCGCGAGTGGGGCCGTCATTTTGATCGGGGTCCCGGGGATCAATTTTCAGCCCGATGTGGCCGTGAAGTCCACGGCCGACGCGGAGCGGCAGGCCTACGAGGCGTTCGAACGCGGGGCGACGATGGCATCGCTGCTCACGGACAATCCGGGCAAGGTCCGCTTCGATGAGACGAGCCTCGGCAAGGAACACCCGGTGCTGCCCAGCGAGCCCGATTTGGCGGCGCGGCCAGAGGTCCCCGGACCGGTGGTGGATCTGACGCTGCAGCGCGCGGTGCACCTCCATCGCGGCCTGCTGGCGCTGAAGAAATTGTAGGCCAGGGGCGCGCCACCGCGGCCCGGGACCTCCGCCGTCTGGCGGGTGAATCGAGTTTTGCCTTTCGCGAAAAAGCATGTCCTTTCGCAGGCCTTATGTCGGGCCCGGGTAACATCGTCGTGGTTTGTACCGCCAACATCTGTCGCAGCCCCATGGCCGCGGCGCTGTTGCAGCATGCGCTGGCGGCGCAGCCCGAGGCGTTGCGGACTCTCCGGGTGATCTCCGCGGGCGTGGCGGCGCGGTCGGGCGAACCGGTGTCGCAGAACTCGGTCCTCGCGCTCCGCAAAGTCGGGCTCGATATCTCACAATATCGCTCGCAGCCGCTGACGCAGCGGATGATCGATGAGGCCCTGATGGTGCTCTGCATGACCGACTCGCATCGCGCGATGATCCAGGTGCAGGCCGATCCGGTGCCCCGTCACCTCTATCTTTTCCGGGAGTTCCTGCCGGGCGCAGGGGACAAGGAAATCGGCGATCCGTACGGCGGACCGATCGGCGTGTATGAGGCGGCCCGCGACGAGATGGTCGAATCGATCCCGAGCCTGGTCGCGCGCCTGAAGACGTTGGTGAAATAATTTTCGATTTTGGATTCTCGATTCTCGATTTTCGGCATGGGAAACTGACCCTCGATCTTGGGCGGGTGGGTGGTGGACTCGATTTTGGCTGGCGCTTTCGGGCGCTCCAGCCCGCAATCGAAAATTCTCCATTTCGAGAAATCAAAAATCGAGAAATCCAAAATCGAAAATCCATTTCCCATGTTGAATTCCGCGCCCCTTCGCACCCTCGATCCCGAGATCTACGCCACGATTGCCGCCGAGTTTGGCCGGCAGCAGAGCCACATCGAGCTCATCGCGTCGGAGAACTTCACCTATCCCGCGGTCCTCGAGGCGCAGGGCAGCGTGCTGACCAACAAGTACGCCGAGGGCTATCCGGCGAAGCGCTGGTACGGCGGCTGCGAGCACGTCGACAAGATCGAGAACATCGCGATCGAGCGGGCTCGGCAGCTGTTCGGCGCGGAGCACGCGAACGTGCAGCCGCACTCCGGATCGCAGGCGAACTTCGCGGTGTATACGTCGGTGCTGAAGCCGGGTGACAAGGTGCTCGGGATGAATCTGAGCCACGGGGGCCACCTGACGCACGGCAACCCGGCAAACTTCTCCGGCAAGCTCTATAATTTCTGCCAGTACGGCGTGCGCGAGGACAACGGCCTGATCGATTACGATGAGCTCGCGGCCGTGGCGCAGCGGGAGCAGCCGAAGATGATCACCGTCGGGGCCAGCGCGTACTCGCGCGTGATCGACTTCGCGCGGATGGGCGAGATCGCCCGCGGCGTCGGCGCGCTGCTCTTCGCGGACATCGCGCACATCGCGGGGCTCGTGGCCGCCGGCGTTCATCCCACGCCGGTGCCGCACGCGGACTTTGTCACCACCACGACGCACAAGACGCTGCGCGGACCGCGCGGCGGGCTCATCCTCTGCAAGGCGGCGCACGCGAAGGCCATCGATTCCGCGGTGTTCCCGGGCGCGCAGGGCGGCCCGCTGATGCATGTCATCGCGGCGAAGGCCGTCTGCCTGGGCGAATGCCTCAAGCCGGAATTCAAGACCTACTCGGAGCAGATTGTGACCAACGCGCGCGCGCTGGCGGCGGCGATGGAGCGGCGCGGTTACAAGATCGTTTCCGGCGGTACCGACAATCACCTCATGCTGGTGGACCTCCGCCCGAAGTTTCCGGAGCTCACGGCCAAGAAGGCGCAGGAGACCCTGGATCTCGCCCACATCACGTGTAACAAGAACACAGTGCCGTTCGAGACCCGCAGTCCCTTCCAGGCCTCGGGCATCCGGCTCGGCACGCCGGCGATCACGACGCGCGGTTTCGTGGCTGGCGAAATGGAGGAGATTGCCGACTGCATCGACACGGTGCTGGCGGCCGTCGGCACGCCGAACGAGGCCGCGGCCCTGGGCGCCGTGAAGCAGCGGGTCGCGGTCCTGTCCGGCCGGCATCCGCTTCCGTACGCGATGTAGTTCGCGCGGTTCCGCGACGCGTTCCCCGCCCGAAGGCGGCTGAGCGTTTCGCGAGGGCGGGGCCTGCCCGCAGGGGAGAGCAGGGAAACTTTGCCCCCCAC
>CAINHV010000103.1 GCA_903848965.1 uncultured Opitutia bacterium
AGCGCCTGGGCCCGGAGGACGTTCACGTTGCCGAGGAACTGATACACAAACGGTGTCGCCGGCCGGTCATAAACCGTCTGCGGCGTGCCGACCTGCTCCACCCGCGCGTTGTTCATGATCACGACCTCGTCGGCGATCTCGAGCGCCTCTTCCTGGTCATGGGTCACGAACACCGTCGTCAGGTTGATCTCGTCGTGAAACTGACGCAGCCAGCGGCGCAGTTCCTTGCGCACCTTGGCATCGAGCGCACCAAACGGCTCGTCGAGCAGCAGAACCTTGGGTTCGACCGCGAGCGCCCGGGCCAGGGCGATCCGCTGGCGCTGCCCGCCTGAAAGCTGGTGCGGATACCGTCCGGCCAGCGTGTCGAGTTGGACGAGATGGAGCAGCTTCCGCACGCGCTCGCCAATCTCGGCCGAAGAGGGCCGCTCCTTGCGCGAGCGCACCCGCAGGCCGAACGCGATGTTCTCAAACACCGTCATGTGCCGGAAGAGTGCATAGTGCTGGAACACGAACCCGACCTTGCGCTTCCCCGCCGGCACATCCGTCACGTCCTCACCGTGAAACAGGATCCGCCCGCTGCCCGGATCGGGATACTCGAGGCCGGCGATGATCCGCAGCAGCGTCGTCTTGCCCGACCCGGACGGGCCGAGCAACGCCACCAGTTTCCCGCGCTCGACGTTGAGATCGACCTGGTTGAGGGCGGTGAAGGAACCGAATGACTTGCTGAGATGGGTGGCTTGGATGCTCATTTGGGGCGTGTCCGATCAGGCGCGGGAGTGGCGCCACTCGATGAAGCTCTTCAGGACGAGCGTGACGAGCGCGAGCAGCGCCAGCAGGGAGGACACGGCGAAGGCCGCGACGAAGTTGTACTCATTGTAAAGGATCTCGATGTGCAGCGGCATGGTGTTGGTCTCGCCGCGGATGTGTCCGCTCACCACCGACACGGCGCCAAACTCCCCCATCGCGCGCGCATTGCAGAGAATGACGCCGTAGAAGAGGCCCCACTTGATGTTCGGGAGCGTGACGTACCAGAAAGTCTGCCAGCCGTTGGCGCCCAGGGTGAGCGCCGCGTATTCCTCGTCGCTGCCCTGGGCCTGCATCACGGGAATCAGTTCCCGCGCGACGAACGGGAAGGTCACGAACATCGTCGCGAGCACGATGCCCGGCACGGCAAAGATGATCTTGAAGTCCTGCTCGATCAGCCAGGCCTGCAGCGCCGGAAACCAGGGCTGCTCCGCGTTGATATACTGGCCCAGCCAGCCCTGAAGGCCGAACAACAGCACGTAGATCAGTCCGGAGATCACCGGCGACACGGCAAAGGGCAGATCGATGAGCGTGATCAGGATGCTTTTGCCGCGGAATTCGAATTTCGCGATGCACCAGGACGCCGCGACCCCGAAGATCACATTGGCCGGGACCGCGATGGCCGCCGCGGTCAGCGTCAGCTTGATCGCGCTCAAGGCGTCCGGATCGGCAAACGAAGCGAAGTAAACCGAAATGCCCTTCCGGAACGCCTCGACAAACACCGCGGCGAGCGGCAGCAGCAAAAAGCTCGAAACGAAGATCAGCGCGATCGTCGTGAAGACGATGCGGACCCACAGCGGATTGCGAATGACGCGGCCCTGCGACGCCCGGGTCGCGGACGGCCTCTCGCCCAAAGTTGAGACAATGGCAGCCATGTCAGATGCGATAGTAACGGCGGCTCCACTTCTGGAGCAGGTTGATCAACAGCAGCAGCGTGAACGACGCGACCAGCATGACCACGGCGATCGCGGTCGCCCCGCGATAATCGTATTGCTCGAGCTTCGTGATGATGAGGAGGGGCGTGATCTCGCTGTGCATCGGCCGGTTGCCGGCGATGAAGACAACGGAGCCGTATTCGCCCACCGCCCGGGCGAAGGCCAGTGCGAAGCCGGTGATCAGCGCCGGAAACAGCTCCGGAAAAATTACGCGCGTCATCGTCTGCCAGCGGTTCGCCCCGAGCGTGGCCGCGGCCTCCTCGAGTTCCGGCTGCAGTTCCTCCAGCACCGGCTGCAGCGTGCGCACGACAAAGGGCAGCCCGATGAAGGTCAGCGCGATGAACACCCCCGGCCGGTCGAACGCGATGCTGCCGCCCAGCCAGGCCTTCCAGTCGACGAAGGGAATCGCCACGGACAGCTTCGTCACCCCCTGCACCCAGAGCGGATCGAGCCACTGCCCCACCCAGCCGTTCTTCGCATAGATCGCCGTCAACGCGATGCCTGCCACCGCCGTGGGCAGGGCGAAGGGAAGGTCCACCAGTGCATCGACGATCTTGCGGCCGGGAAACGAATACCGCACCAGCACCCAGGCTACGATGCCACCGAAGAAGGCGTTCACGAGCGCCGCCAAAAACGAAACCCCAAACGTGAGCCGGTAGGACGCGAGCACCCGCGGCGACGCCACCGCCTGCATGAACTCATCCCAGCTCATCCCCATCGCGCGAATGAACGCGGCCGACAACGGGATCAGCACCAGCAGGCTCAGGTAGGCCAGGGTAAAGCCCAGCGAAAGACCGAAACCGGGAAGGACGGAGCGTTGGCGACGGGCAAATGCCATCAGAGGTGTGAGGGGGAGGAAAGCAGGCCGCAGTCAGTGGCGACAGTCGGCTCAAGGGCGGCGACAATCGCGGCCACTTGCAAGCCGAACGGCGGGCGGGCCGGCGATGCGGGTGAGAATGTTACTGGACGTAGATTTGGTCGAAGGTCCCGCCGTCGGCGAAGTGCACCCGCTTGGCCTTGGCCCAGCCACCAAAGGCCTCGTCGATGGTGACCAGATTCATTTTGACGAACCGGCTGGAGTACTTCGCGGCGATCGCCTCGTTCCTCGGCCGATAGAAATTGCGCGCGGCAATCTCCTGGCCCTCGTCGGAGTAAAGAAACTCGAGGTACGCCTTCGCCATGGCCTCGGTGCCCTTCTTCCTCACGACCCGGTCCACGATGCTGACGCTGGGCTCGGCGAGAATGCTGAGCGACGGCGCCACGATCGGGAACTTCTCCTTGCCGAATTCCTTCTGGGCCAGGAAGGCCTCGTTCTCCCACGAGATGAAAACGTCACCGATGCCGCGCTGGACGAAGGTCGTGGTGGACCCCCTCGCGCCCGAATCGAGCACCGCGACATTCTTGTAGAGCTGGGCGACAAACTCGCGGGCCTTTTCCTCGCTGCCGTACTTGCGGCGGGCGAATTCCCAGGCGGCCAGGTAATTCCACATCGCGCCACCCGAGGTCTTCGGGTTGGGCGTGACGACGGACACGCCCGGTTTCACCAGGTCGTCCCAGTCCTTGATGCCCTTCGGATTGCCCGCCCGGACCACGAACACGATGGTGCTGGTGTAGGGCGCGGAGTTTTGCGGCAGGCGCTGGATCCAATCCTTCGGGATGAGCTTGCCCATCTCGTGGAGCGCATCGATGTCACCCGCGAGCGCGAGCGTCACCACGTCCGCCTGCAGCCCATCGATCACCGACCGGGCCTGCTTGCCGGAGCCGCCATGGGACTGCTTGACCGTGACGTCGTCGCCGGCCTTGGCCTTCCAATATTTGGCGAAGGCCGCATTGAACTCCACGTAGAGCTCCCGCGTCGGATCGTAGGAGACGTTGAGCAATTGCACCGGCTTCGCCGCGGCCGCCAAGGTGGCGGCCAACGCGAGTCCGGTCAGGAGCAAAATCTTTGGTTTCATGACAAAGTGGGGTGGGGAATTTTCGCCGGGCGTTAGAACGTCAGTTGGAAACGGGACGTCAGCGCCTTCTCGTCCTGGCGCAGAAGCGAGGTGGTGGGGATCGCCGGCGCCAGAGCATGCAGCCCGAAGTCGGTGTGGTAATAGTCGATCTTGAACACGACGGCCTTGCCCAGAAACCAGTTGAGTCCGAGCGCATACGAGTCGGCGCGGGCCGCACTGACCGCCGGCGAAGCGAACAGGGGAAACGCCGCGTCATCGATCTTCAGTCCCGCAACGCGCGCGACGACCTCGAAGGCGCCCCAGGTGCCGGCAGCCAGATCGAAATTGGTTCGCGGACTCACCCCGCCAAACGACGAATCCTCGCCCGTGAGGACGTACCCCACGGCCACCTGCCAGGCGCGGTTCTGCAACTCCGTCTTCGCGCCGCCAGCCGCCGGGCGCAGGTTGGCCGTCGACTGCACGTGTTCAGCCATCAGGCCCAACGGCCCGCGCCGATAATCCAGTTGCGGGGAAATCCGCCAGTTCTGTCCGTCCGCCTGCACGGAGGCCTGGTAGGTGAAAAATGTCTGCTGTCCGTCGGTCCGGTATCCGCTCGTCCGGCCCGACGCCGAGCGGGCGTCGCCCGCGCTCGCCGCGATCCCAAGCGACAGCCCCTGCACCGGCGAAGCCGCGACATTCCGAAAGGGCGTGACCATGACGCGGCCGACGAAGTCCTTGCTGTTGTCGAAATCGGTGTTGTTGAGGCTGCTCCCACCATCGGCGAGTCCGTTGAACACACCGGCCTGGTAGTTCAACCGGCCACCCCACAACTCGCCGGAGCCTTCGATGCCGATGTCCCGGTTGGGGACGAGATTGGTCGCGAGGGAGCGCTCGTTGAAGAACGTGACGGGATCGTTCTGGAGCTGCTCAAGGCCGACGGGTGACTTGAACTTGCCGAACTTGAACTGCAGGCCGCGGTCGAGCCTGACCGTGAAGTTCGCATCGAGGACGCTGACGGTCGCGCCGCCGAAT
>CAINHV010000104.1 GCA_903848965.1 uncultured Opitutia bacterium
CTGGGAGGGTGTGTCCTGACCCCGCCGAATGAATCCCCGTGTCAACTTGCCCGCATGCCAGCTTGCCCCCTCGAAGGTTCCGCCTTCGCGCCCACATAGGCTTACAATCCCAGGGGTTTATTCCCATCCGCCGCGCCGGGCAGGGTGGCCGACGTCGCCGAATCTTAGCCGGGTATCGTTATCTCAGTCGAGCTGACGCCAGCCGGACTGTTCGTTTCCGATCTGCAAGATGCCATAGAGCATGCCGACTCCTCCGAGGCCTAATAGTGCGGGGACTATGTCTAGGCCGATGGAGAGATTGACGATGAATGCCACAGCGGTGGTTCCGATGAATCCATAGAACCCGGCTTTCTTCCACTTAAACAACGCAATGGCGCACGCGACATTAGCGATACCAACTAGACTCAACAGAAGTAGCGCAAATGTTGGGAGGCGTAGGGTAGAAGAGGCGACTACGGCCGATGCCAGATACGTGAGGATAAACACTGAATTTAAAATGATCATTAGCGTCAGCCATGCGGTCAGACATCCGTGACGTTGTTTTAAGGGCGGTGGTTGGATGGGTTTTTCCATTCTGTGGTTATAGAATAGGCTAAGGTATTAACCAGAGTTTTTATCCTCAGATCTGGATAAAGACCTTCCTCCGCCACAGCCACCAGCAGGACGTCCAGAGGACGGCGAGGACGAGGAGGCTTTGGGCGAGGGCGCCGGTGGTGCCCTCGAAGAGGCCGCTGCCTAACCAGGTGCGGCCGACGCTGCGGATCCAGCCGGCGCCCTGACCTAGTGGTCTGACCCCTTCTGCAATAGAATGTCAGATGGGGTCAGGCTGCTAGGTAGTAGCCTGACCCTTTTATGTCTCGGGCGCATCCAGATCGCCCCGTGTCAACTTGCCCGCATGCCAGCTTGCCCCCCTCGAAGGCTCCGCCTTCGCGCCCCCATAGGCTTACGATCCCAGGGGTTTATTCCCATCCACCGCGCCGGGCAGGGTGGGGTGATGATAGAACGATGATAGGTACCCGCGGCTGGCGGTTAGCGGTTGGCGGTTAGGCCACGCTCACTTCCCGGCCTTCTTCGCCGCTATCTTTGCTTCGATTTCTTTCTGGAGTTCCTTCGCACGCAGCTTACCCTTCTCGATGGCATTCGGGGTCATCCCGCGGGTCATGCTGTCGAGCTCCCCGCGAGCGGAGGAGGAGCCAGTTAGAGCGAGCGTCAGGTAGGCGTAGGCCTCTATTTTGTCGATACCAACGCCTTGGCCACGCTCGTATGCGATACCAAGAAAACGATAAGCTGAGGCGTTCCCTTGATCGGCAGATTTACGGAACCACTTGACCGCTTCGCTGGGACTACGCGGCACTCCTTCGCCTCTTCCGTAGCAATACCCGAGACTGAATTGCGCGCCGGCATGACCTTGATCAGCCGCCTTGCGCCACCAACTCGCCGACTCGACATAATCCACTGGTACCCCTCTTCCTTGTTCGTAGATGAAGCCCAAGCGGTATTGGGCCTCAACCTGGCCATTCTCGGCGGCCTGGCGATACCACTTCAGGGACTCGACCAGATTCTTCTCCACGCCGTCGCCGTTGGCGTAGCGATACCCCATTCGGTATTGGGCATAGGCATCCCTCTGCTCGGCCTTCGTCTTAATAACTTCAGGTGCCGGTATCTTAGCGGGCTCAGCGGACGCCGGTGATGCGGACTGGGTAGGCTTGGCTGTCTTATTCTTTAGCCGCATTTTGTCGTCGAGCTCCTTTTGTAACAGGGCGGAGCGTTTCTTCGCCGCCGCGAGTTGGTCAGCCGTCAACTTAGAACCTAAGTCCAAGAGACCTACGCGAGCATCGGCAACGGTGGCTCCGGCGAGGTCGTAATGAGCGTATGCCTCGACCAGATTCTTGGTCACGCCTTGCCCGTTCGCATAGCAAAAGCCGAGACAGTAGAGAGCACGGCCAGCTACGAGGACATCGCCTTCCTCGGCAGCCTTACGATACCATTTAATGGCTTCCGAATAATTACGCGTTACGCCCAATCCGTGATAGTAGGAATTGCCCACATTGAACTGCGCCCGCGCATAGCCTTGGTCGGCAGACTTTCGATACCACCGCAGGGCTTCGGCCAAATCCTTGGCCACGCCTTGCCCCTGTTCATAGATATTACCCGTGGCATATTGGGAGAACATGTCTCCTTGCTCTGCAGCCTTGCGAAACCACTTCGCGGCTTCGGCATAATCTTGCTCCACGCCTTCACCTTGCCCGTAGGCCATGGCGAGGTCTCTTTGCGCGTCGCGATTGCCTTTCATCGCCTTGGCCTTAAGGTCTTGGATAACTTTTACTTCTGCCGGGGGCGCCTTGACCTCGCTAACAGGTGCGGCTGAGTTTGCTGTGGCAACAATCGCTCGCATGGCATCACGAGCATCTAGAAACGCTAGGGCCGGATCCGTCGCTTTCAGGTCAAAGTCCACCACGACCGCACGAAGTTTTTTTCGTCCGATATCTCCCGTGGGGCCGGCATCCAATTCACTGAGGCACCGCGACTCCATCGCTTTTAGCAAAGTCGGAAAATTTGCAGGGCTATTCCGCTCGTGACGGGTCGCCCAAAAAGTAGGGGTGTCGATAAACTTAACATAATCATCTAGCACCTGTGACCAAGCGCTAGCAGCCACGAAGCCTGCGTTTAAGCCAGCGCCTGCCCGACTAGAAGCACCGAAGACGCCCATGCCATGCTGAATCATCCAAGCCGGATGGTAGGTAGGCGGGCCGGACTTACGTGCCCATTCTAAGACCGCCCGATGATCTTCCACCCCAATCGCCTGACTGCACGCACCCCAAGACAGCAGGTGCTCATTGGCGGGTTGCATGGTCAAGACGCTGAAAGCTTGGTGGGCCGATTGATCGGAGACGCGTTTCTGGTCAAACTGAGCCCGAAGGCGGGCCGCTAGCCCAAGCTGATACGCCGCCCGGTGATTCTGGGGGAAAAGCTCGACGGCCCGAACGAGCAGGTCGACCGGGTTATTCTCTGGTTTGATTTCCGCCAAAGTACTTCCAGCGAGGGCGGTATTCTGACTCAGGTTCCCGACGGTTTCGACGTTGGTGACGTTACCTTTCTTGGTGATGACCACGCGGGCTCCATCCAGGGTCGTGACGGTCGTCTCGGTGGGTGGGGTTCCTTTGCCCGGGGTCTTGCGATTCAATAAATCTAGGCTCTGCGCCGCCGCGGCATAGCCTTGGTCGGCGGACTTGCGATACCACTTCGCCGCCTCGACCGCATCCTTTACCACGCCTTCTCCGGTTAGGTAGCAATTACCCAGTTCGAATTGAGCCTTGGCATTTCCCTGAGCGGCAGATTTGCGCCACAAGCTGACTGCTTGCACGGAGTCCTTCGCGACGCCTTCGCCGGTGGCGTAGCGATGCGCCAGGAGGTGTTGGGCATAGGCATCACCCTGATTGGCGCCATTGCGCCACAAGTTGACCGCTTGCACGTAGTCCTTCGCCACGCCCCGGCCGAAGTAGTAGCAAAGCCCCAGGGAGTTTTGGGCCACAAGATCGCCTTTTCTGGCAGCGGCCTCGTATTGCTTAAACGCCCTCACTTC
>CAINHV010000105.1 GCA_903848965.1 uncultured Opitutia bacterium
AACGCCACCACCTGGCTCGACCGCACCAACTACTACGAGAACCTCCCGAGCGATCATCTGGAACTCGCCGTGGCGATGGAAGCCGATCGCATGCGCAATCTGCTCCTCCGCGAGGAGGACCGGCAGCCCGAGATGACCGTCGTGCGCAACGAGTTCGAACGTGGAGAGAACGATCCGTTCGAGTCGCTCAACAAGGAGGTCACCGCCGCCGCGTTCATCGCCCATCCCTACCATCACTCCACCATCGGCTGGCGATCGGACATCGAGAAGGTGTCGATCGCGAAGCTCCGCGAATTCTACGACACGTTCTACTGGCCGAACAACGCCACGATCACGGTCATCGGCGACTTCGCCCCGCCGAATGCACTGCGCCTGATCCAACAATATTTTGGCAAGATCACCCGCTCGCCGCATCCCATCCCCACTGTCTACACCGAGGAACCCGCCCAGACCGGCCCGCGCCGCGTCATCGTCAAGCGTCCCGGCGAGGTCGGTGTCGTTCAACTCGCCTACAAGGCCCCGCGCACGCTCCACCCCGACCACGCCCCGCTCGAGGTGCTCGCCGCCGTGCTGAGCGAGGGCAAGACGAGCCGGCTCTATCGGGCGATGATCGACCCCAACGTCGCGATCAGCGCCGACGCGGGCAAGGGCTTCTTCCACGACGACACCCTTTTCGAGTTCAGCGTCATGCTCGCGCCGGGCATCACCCACGAGCAGGCGGAGAAGACGCTGCTCACGGAAGTCGAGAAAGTGAAAAAGGATGGTGTCACCGCCGCCGAGGTCTCCCGCGCCATCAACAAGCTGCTCGCCGGAATCGCGTTTCGCCGCGACGGCTCCTTCGCCATCGCCGGACACATCAATGAGGCGATCGCCGTCGGCGACTGGACCGTGTACAGCGGCCTCCTCGAGAAACTCCAGGCCGTCACCGTGGCCGAAGTCAACCGCGTGGCCCGCACCTACCTCAACGAGGACCAAAGCACCACCGGTTGGTTCATCCCGCAGGCTGAAACGGCGGCGGGAGGAGTGCCGAGTGCCAAACTCCAAATTCCGAACTCCCAACCTCAAACTCCCAACCCCGAACTCGAAACTCCAAACTCCGCTCTCCCGCTGCTCTCGCTCTATGCGTCGAGCGGTCCGCACTACTACCGCGATCCTTCCTTCGATGACTTGTCCCTGCGCTCACGCGCAGGGCTACCCGGAGACTCCCGTAGCCCGCGGCGTGAGCTGCGGGACGCAGCTGTCGAGGGCAGCCTCGCTCGCGCCGCCGCTCCCGACGGGGGAGCTGGTGGTGGCTCGGGTCCGGCGTTGATCGCACCTCAGGTCCGCCGCCGGCAGGTCGCAGGAATTGACGTGATCACGTTGAAGACAGGGATCAAGGATGTCGTGACCATCCGCGGCGTGATCGGCGCCGGCGATGTGTTCAATCCGCCGGGCAATTCTGCGATCGCGGATCTGACCGCGGGCATGATCGACAAAGGCACCGTCAAGCGGGACAAGTTCGCCGTCGCCGAAGTCCTCGAGGAGACCGGAGCCACGCTCTCGTTCGGCACCGGGACGCACACGCTGAATCTCTCCGGGAAGTCGCTGCGCAAGAATCTACCGCTCGTCCTCGGTCTGCTCGCCGAGCAACTGCGGACGCCGCGGCTCGACCCAGCCGAGTTCGCGAAGCTCAAGACCCAGATCGTTGGCCGGCACAAGCGCGCGATGGAAGACACCGATTTTCGCGCCGGCCGCGCGTTCGAGCGTTCGATCTTTCCCGAGGGGCATCCCAATCGTCCGCCCGCGGACGAGAAGTACCTGGCCGATGTCGAGTCCGCCACGCTCGACCATCTCCAGGCCTTCCATGCGGCCAACTACGGCCCCGCCGCTGCGCGCCTCGTGATCGCGGGCGATGTTGACGATGCCGCGATCGATGCCGCCCTGCGCGAGCATTTCAATGGCTGGCAAGGAGGCCGCCCGGTTCCCCAGGGCACGCCCAAGGCCCCGGCGTTGACCGCCGCGCGGACCGAGAAAGTCTCCATGCCCGGCAAGACCAGTATCTCCTACCTCATCGGCCAGCCCTCCGGTCTGCGTTATGCGGATCCGGAGTATCAGGCGCTCAACATGGCGACCTCGGTCCTCGGCAGCGGATTCTTCTCGGCGCGGCTGCTCGACATCATTCGCAACCGCGAGGGCCTCACCTATGGCATCGGCGCAGGTCTGGGCTCGGACACCTACGCCGATGGGGCGTGGCAGATCTCGGGCACCTTTGCGCCGGAGCTGCTGGAGAAGGGCATCGCCTCGACGTGGCGCGAGCTGCGCCGCTTCGCCGACGACGGACTGACCGCCGAGGAGCTGGCCACGTTCAAGGTCACGCTGACCGGCTCGTACAAGGTGGCGCTGGCGACGACGAGCGGGCTCGCGGGCACCTTGTTGAATGCGCTCCAGCGCGGCTACGGTCCCGAATGGGTCGACGAATTTCCCCGCCGGCTCCAGACCCTGACGCTCGCCGAGGTGAACGCCGCGATCAAACGGCATCTCGATCCGGACAAGATGGTCACGGTGATGGCCGGCACGCTGCCGGAGGAAAAGAAGTAGCGCCGGGCCACTCGCTCGCGCTCGCAGCCACGGGATTGAGTGGCACGGGTCTCCCGACCCGTGAAGAGCGTTGTGACAAGCCTCACGGTTCGCACGGGTCGGGAGACCCGTGCCACGTTTAGGCCGCCAGGGGATCGTTTCCTGGCTTCCTGGCTTCCGGCTCAAGCCTACTCGGGTGGCTTGTGTCTTCGTGGTTCACAATTTCACGAATTGTTGTCCGTCGGGCCTGATCGAATGCCCGATCCGGCTTTGACGGCCCTTCCCCTTGCCTTCATTGTTCCAGGACATGGTGGCACCACTCATGGAAATCGACCTTGAGCCGCTTTGGAAGGCGTTGGCGCCTCTCGGCCGGGTGATCCGCGATCTCTACCGGGAGCACAACCTCCTGACGTTCGTGTGCGGCTTCTTCGTGCTCGTGATGACGATCAATTTCTACCGCTTCCTGCGGGGCATCAGTCCTGCCCTCGTCGGACTCGTCCTCCTCATGATGCTTGGCATTCTCATCCTGCATTGGACGGTGACCCGCAGCGAACCGAGCTTCCTGTCGCCGTTCATCGACTTTCTCGCGCCCTTCTTCCCCACGGTCACGCCGTCGCCGAAGCAGTTCCCTGCGTAGGCGGATAGTGGACAGCGGCCGCGACGGGCGCGCACGAGGCGCGCCCCTACAAACGCGAGGCGGGGCTCGCATGGGGCACCGCCCCTCCGAAATCAGTGTAGGGGCGGGGCTCGTCCACGCCCGATGCCTGCGCTGTTTCTTGATCCACCCTACCCCTTCGCGTTCCGCCAACGCGTCCGTTCGGATTGACCGCGCGCGTGGGCCGCGCCGGCTCCCGCTTCGCGCAGAATCTCCCGGAAACGCGGATGGCTGCGGATTGAATCGAAGGCCGACAGGTAGATCAGCAACGCCAGCTCCTCCGGCCGCGCAATCGAAGGCGCCATGAGCGCGATGACATCGTCGCGCCGTCCCGTCACCGCCAGCAGATAGTACACGGACGTCTTCACCGCGGCCGGAATCTGGCGAAACGCCTCGTCGGCCTCCTTGCGCTGACCCGCCCGGTAGAGCACTGCGGCCGCAAACGTCGCCGGCATCGCTCCGCCCGCCGCGGCGAGTCGCTTGGCCTCCGCGATCGCCTCCGGCATCCGTTCCAACTCCAACAAGGCCCACGCCCGCCAGCATCGGGCCTGCACATGCGTCGGCTGGAGCGCCAGCGCCCGGTCGAGCCATGGCAGCGCCTCTCGCGGCCGCGCCGCCAACACGAGAGCCACGCCCTGCTGGCCGATCACCCCCGGGTTCAACGGGTCGAGCGCCGCTGCCCGTCGAAAGCCCTCGAGCGCATCCTCCAGGCGACCTTCCGTGGCGAGCGCTTGTGCCAGCCAGAGTTGCGCGGTCGCATCGTTGGGATTCAGCCGCACCGCCGTCTCCAGTTCCCGTTTCGCCTCCTCGGTCTGCCAGGCCCCAGCGCAGGCATCGCCGAGGAGCGCGTGTGGCCAGGCCACCTCGGGTTCGAGCGCGATCGCCTGCTTCAGTTGCGCGAGGATGTTGGGGAGGAAGGCCGGATTCGATCGGCTGAAACCAAGCGCATCGTCCATCTGTCCGCGCACCAGCCACACTTCGGCCAGCGCGGTGTGCGCGGTCGCGAACTCGGGCGCCAAAGCGACGGCCCGGTTGAAAGCCTCCTCGGCTCGATCGCGCCCCTCCGCCGTGCCTTGGTGCCACGCCTGCCGCCCACGGACATACCATTCGTACGCCTCCGGCTTCACCGCGAGCGGCGTGGCGCCGCGCGTCTCCGCACCCAACGCCTGCGCCATCGCTTCTGCGAGCGGGGCCATTGCCCCGGACCAGGACTCGCGCCCGGGCGACGCTTCCTGGCGCCAGATTTCCGCGCCGGTCTCCGCCCGGATCAAACGCACCCGGAGGCGGGCCGCGTCGCCGACCCACTCCAACTCGCTTTCGACCAAGTGTGCGACGCCGAGCTGCCGGGCGATCTCCGCCGGCCGCAGCGACTTGCCACGAAAGGAAAAAGACGACGTCCGCGCCGACGTCTGCAACTCCGGAACCGCGCCCAACCGGGCGATGAGTTCCTCGCCCCAGCCGTCCGCCAAAGCGGAGCCGATCGGATCGCTGCCCCGCACGACGAAAGGCAGCACCGCTACGGATTTGGCGGCCGCCAAATCCGGAGGCGGCTGCGCCGCGGGGGTTGGGGAACTGACGGTCGGCTGCGGGGCCTGGGCGGTGGCTTCGGGGGGGCGGCAGCCGGAGAAACCGAGGAGCGCGGCGGCGAAAGCGATGGAGAGCAGCAGGCGTTGCCGAGGCGGATGACGACGCGTTTTCTTCCCGGTGGCCGCACCGATGCGAACCATCATGATCCACCGCCTAGCTTGCCCTGATCCGGAATCGTCTCGCCGTGGCGCTGCATCGTGGGGGAACAACTAAGGCTCGAAATCGTCAGCCGACAAGCGAAGCCCGTCGGACGGGATGCTTTTTGTGCGCGTGGGTGGCACGGGTCTCCCGGCCCGTGAAGTTGGTCGGTCTGTCGTCACGCCTTTCACGGGTCAGGAGACCCGTGCCACTCGGACGGGCTGCCACTCGCTCACGCTCGCAGCCACGAAAGGACCGTGCCGTTTCCTGGCTTCCTGGTTTCAGGCTCCTCCCCCGATTGGTCCCTTCCGGCCAAATGGCCGAAAGGGTTCGCCGCCTTCTGGCTTACTTGAGCTCCGTCATGAAACCGGGCAACGCCCATTGGTTGTTCAGGCTGCCGGGATTCGCATAAGCGGCTGGATACTTGGTCGCCAGAAAGGCACGGACGTCGTCCTTGTTTTTACCCTCGCGAATCAGTTTGGTGACGTCGGTC
>CAINHV010000106.1 GCA_903848965.1 uncultured Opitutia bacterium
TCACCGAGCCGTCACTGCCGCCCGACTGGTACACCCAGACCTCGTCGCCCGTTCCACCTTGGGTCACTATTTCCGTCGGCCGGCCCCACGTTACTTCCACCATTTCCGGCGTCATCCCCGGCTCCACCTTGCCGTCGAGCACGGCCTGACGCACCTCAATCGGCCAAGTCTCGTAGACATCACGGTTGCGATCAATTCGGGACATCTGGGAGGAGGCGCAGCCCGCGCTCAGGGCTATGGCCAGCGTACCAAGCAACGCTACGGAGAATATTCGGCTCATGGTGCCTCCTAGCATACAATGAAATCGGTCGGCGTAAAGTTGCGCCTTTCATCATTTCGGAGAGCCTGCTGCAGCGCACTCGACACCGCTACGGGAGCGTCGAATATCGGACTCCGGCATGAAATTCGGCGTTAGCACCTGGCTTTGGACCTCCCCTTTCACGACGGACACCGTCGCCCTCTTTCCGAAGATCCAGCGAATGGGTTTCGACTTCGTTGAGATCCCGGCCGAAGAGCCGGCTCGCATCGACGGCCCCACGGTTCGCCGCGCCCTCCGCGACCACGGACTCACGGCGGTCGTTTGTGGGGCGTTTGGGCCGGGCCGGGACCTCACCCACGACAATCCCGCCGTGCAGGCCGACGGCCTCGAGTACATCGCGCGCTGCCTCGAGCTCTGCAACCAGGTCGGCAGCACGGCGCTCGCCGGCCCGATGTACGCCGCCACCGGGAAACGCCGGATGCTCCCGGCCGCCCAGCGCCAGGTGGAGTGGCAGCGCGCGGTTGATAATGTGCGCCGCGCGTCCGAACTCGCCGGCGCCCACGGCGTGCGACTCGCCATCGAACCGCTCAACCGCTTCGAGACCGACCTGGTGAACACCGCCGCCGACGTCATGGCTCTCATCAAGGCCGTCGACCACCCTGCGGCGGGCGTGATGCTGGACAGCTTCCACATGGGAATTGAAGAGCGGGACATGGATGCCGCCCTGCGGCTCGTCGGCGATCGGCTCGTCCATGTCCAGGTCTCGGACAACTACCGGGGCACGCCCGGCCACGGCCAGCTCCGCTGGGATCGCTTCAAGAGCGGGATCGAGGCTGCCGGCTATCGCGGTGGCATCGCCATCGAGAGTTTCACCCCGGAAATCAAGGAGCTCGCGGCGGCTGTTTGCTTCTGGCGGCCACTCGAGGCGTCCCAGGATGGGTTCGCCACCGAAGGCCTGGCCTTTCTGCGTCAGCTTTTCGCGATCGAATGATCCGGCGCCGCCGGGGAGGCCCGAGCCGCGTACCGGCGCCGGACTTCGGGACGACCAAGCGCGGGCGCAGGCGGATTACGCCAGTCGCGCCCGTTGACAGCTCTTGTTGCCGATCCGTAATCTCCCGGACTTATGGAAAGTCCGGCCTACGTGTTGGAGTTCGAGAAGCCACTCCGTGAACTCGTGAAGCAGCTGGACGAGCTGCGGCAACGATCGATCGAGACTAATGTGGATCTCGCGCCAGAGATTCAGGCGATCGAAAGGAAGATCGAGAGCACCCGCCGGGAAATTTATTCCAACCTGACCCCGTGGCAAAAGGTCCAGATTGCGCGGCATCCGAAGCGCCCCTACGCGCTCGACTACGTTGAGGCGGTTTGCACGGGCTTCCAGGAATTTCACGGCGACCGGCAGTTCAACGACGATCGGGCCATCATCGGCGGCACGGCGTTCTTCAACGGCGACGCCGTGATGATTATCGTCCAGCAAAAGGGACGCGACCCGAAGGAACGCATCATCCGCAACTTCGGCATGCCCCAACCGGAAGGCTATCGGAAGGCGCTGCGCCTCGCCCGCCTGGCCGAGAAATTCCGCCTGCCCCTCTTCACCTTCATCGACACGCCCGGCGCGTTCCCCGGGGTCGAGTCCGAGGCCCGGCACGTCTCCGAGGCGATCGCCGTCAACCTCCGCGAATTCGCCATGCTCCGCACGCCTTCGATTTCCGTGGTCGTGGGTGAAGGCGGTTCGGGCGGCGCCCTCGGGATTGGCGTCACCGATCGTGTGCTGATGTTCGAGAACAGCTATTACTCGGTGATCACGCCCGAGGGTTGTGCCGCGATTCTCTGGAAGGACGGCGCTGCGGCCCCCAAGGCCGCCGAGGCGCTCAAAGTCAGCGCGGATCATCTGGAAAGGCTCGGCGTGGCGAACGAAGTCATTCCGGAGCCGCCGGGCGGGGCCCACAATGATCCGGCCCAAGCCGCGGGAGCGCTGAAGTACGCGCTCCAAAAACATCTCAATGACCTCCGGGCGCTGGACCTCGACCAATTGGTCAATGCCCGCTACGAGCGCTATCGCCACCTCGGCGTTTACGAGGAAGCCGGCGCGAGCCGGAGTTAGGACTTCGCGGAGCTGCGTCCCGCCGATCGGTTCCGTCCGGATTACTTCCGGACGGTCACCAATTCGATCTTCTCGGCTCGGGCCATCGACGCGCTGATTTCAATCAACGCCCCGGAGAGCCGGACATCCTCGGTCGCGACTTCGAAGCGCCGCGGCATGCCATCGATGAACCGCTCCACCACTGGAGTGATCTCCCGGCCCAGTACGCTCGCGTAGGGCCCCGTCATGCCGACATCGCACATGAACGCGGTGCCTTGCGGCAGGATGCAGGCATCGGCCGTCGGGACATGCGTGTGGGTGCCAAGGACGGCAGTGACCCGGCCATCGAGATGCCAGCCGAGCGCCTGCTTTTCCGACGTGGCCTCCGCATGGATCTCCACGATGATCGCATCGGCCTGGCCCTTGAGTTGTTCGACCATCCGGTCGGCCGCCAGGAATGGGCACTCCGCCTTCAGGTTCATGAAGGTCCGGCCAAGGACGGTAAAAACGGCGACCCGAAAGCCGCGCGCCTCGATGATCAGGTGATCCCATCCGGGACAGGCCTTCGGCAGGTTGGCCGGCCGGCAGACATGCTCGATCTGGCTGATCTCGTTTTCCCAGCCCCGCTGATCCCAGACGTGATCGCCCAGCGTGATCGCGTCGACACCGCAGCCGAGGATGGATTTCGCGATCGTCCCCGTAATGCCCGACCCGGCGGCCGCGTTTTCGCCGTTCGCGATTACGAAATCGATCGCGCGTTCGCTCCGCAAGCGGGGCAACCGCTCCGCCACGACGTCGCGGCCGGGCCGACCAACGATGTCGCCAATGAAGAGCAGCTTGAGCATGGCCGCACCCTGCTTTGGGCGAGGGATTTCGCCAGCCTTATTCCGTCGCGGATTGCCCGGCCGCAACTGCTGGTCCATCGCGAGGCTTGCCTCACCCGCCCGCAATGGTTTTTGCTCACCGGCTCTTCTGCGAAGCACTGCCATGAAAAAAGACCTCACCTCTCCCGCTGCGTTTCCCAAGGCCGAAATCGGCCCCGAAATGAAGGGTGCCGAATGCGTCGTCGAGTGCCTGATTCGCGAGGGCGTCGACGTCATCTTCGCGTATCCCGGCGGCGCTTCCCAGGAACTGCACCAGGCGCTCGCGCGGACCGACAAAATCCGCACCATCCTGCCCCGCCACGAACAGGGCGGATCGTTCGCGGCCGAGGGCTTCGCCCGCGCCACCGGCAAGGTCGGCGTGTGCATGGCCACCAGCGGCCCGGGCGCCACGAATCTTGTGTCCGCGATCGCTGACGCCTACATGGATTCGATTCCGCTGGTCGCCATCACCGGCCAGGTGTACTCGAAATTCATCGGGAAAATGGCATTTCAGGAGACAGACTTCTACGGCATGACGCTGCCGATCGTGAAGCATTCCTATCTCGTGATGGACGCGAAGGACCTGCCCCGAATCTTCAAGGAGGCCTTCTTTCTCGCTCGCAGCGGCCGGCCCGGACCGGTGGTGATCGATATTCCGAAGGACGTGCAGCAGGCCAGGTTTCAGCCGGTCTACCCGGCCGCCGTCGAATTCCGCAGCAGCTACGCGACGGCCACCCAGCATGCTTCGGATGAACAGCTCAAGCAGGTCCTCGCGTTGATCGCCGAGGCTAAGCGCCCGGTCCTTTACGCCGGCGGTGGCATCATCTCCGCCGAAGCTCATCACGATCTTCGAGCGTTCGCCGAGAAGACCAATGTTCCCGTGGCCACGACCCTCATGGGCCTCGGGGCGTTTCCCGAGTCGCATCCGCTGTCGATGCAATGGTTCGGCATGCACGGGGCCGCCTACGGCAACTGGGCGGTCGATCAATCCGATCTCCTGCTGTGCTTTGGGGCGCGCTTTGACGATCGCATCACGGGTGACACGACCAAGTTCGCCCCGCAGGCCAAGATCGTTCACATCGACATCGACGCGTCCGAGCACAACAAGAACAAGCGCGTCCAACTCGCGATCCTCAGCGACATCAAACCCGCCCTCGTCCGCCTGAACGAGCTTGCCGCCACGCACAAGTTCACGCCGCCGGAAACCACGGCCTGGCACGCGCAGATCGCGACGTGGAAGCGGGAGCACCCGTTCCGCTACGAAACCAGCAAGCACATCGTCCCGCAGGAAGCCGTCGCGGTCTTGTATGAGCTGACCAAGGGCGATGCGATCATCACGACGGGCGTCGGCCAGCATCAGATGTGGGCGGCCCAATTCTATCGATTCGACGAACCACGCCGGTACATCAGCTCGCTCGGCCTCGGGGCGATGGGCTTCGGCTACCCCGCGGCGCTCGGCGCCAAGGTCGCATTCCCGGACAAGCAGGTTATCGACATCGCTGGCGACGGCTCCTTTGTCATGAACATTCAGGAACTCGCCACCGCGCGGATCGAGAAGATCGCCGCGAAGGCGATGATTCTGAACAACCAGCACCTCGGCATGGTCGTGCAGTGGGAAGACCGCTTCTACGGCAGCGTCCGAGGCAACACGATCCTCGGTGACGAATCGAATGTCGGCAGCCCGGATAACCCCGAGGCGCTGTATCCGGACTTCGTCAAGATCGCCGCGGGTTTCGGCGTCAAGGGTCGCCAGGTGATCAAGAAGAGCGAGCTCAGGGCCGCCATCCAGGAGATGCTCGATCACGATGGCCCCTACGTGCTCGACGTTGTCGTGCCCTACACCGAACACGTGCTGCCGATGATTCCGGCCGGCCGTTCGGTGAAGGAAATGCTGCTGAAGTAAGCCCCCCCTGACTCAGGCTTCGACGAGCCGGCGGATTTGTCCGCCGGCTCTTTCATTTCACTTCTCGGTCATCACATAGACGCCGTTCCAGCCCTCGGGCGGCGGCTCCTTGCGATAGTCCTCGATGATGCGTTGGTAAACCAACGACGGGTTGGTCTTCACGCCGGTCGTCTTACCGGGCTGGTTTGGCTCCAGCTCGGCGCTCCGCTGCAACAGCGCCGTCGCACCGTCCCAGTCCCGCGCATAGTATTTGACCAGCGCCTCACTGAACAGCCCGAGGCAGTCGGACGCCGTTGGCGCGATCGTCTCCTTGAGTCCGACAATCTCGTAAATCGGCACCGCCTGCGAGCGGCCCATGACCTGGATGCGCCCGAGTGAACGAAAGATGACCCGATCGGGATCTTGTTTCTGGCAGGACACCTTGGTGGCCTCCGTCACCATCGTGTAAACGCCCCAGATCTTGGCGCCCGACTCCATGCGGGCCGCCAGATTCACGTTGTCGCCCATCATCGTGTAATTGAAGCGGCTGCGGCTTCCCATGTTTCCGATGGTCGCGAGGCCGCTGTTCAGGCCGATGCGCGACTGCATCTTCCAGACAATCTCCGGCCACTTTTCCCCCTCGGCCTTCCATTTGTCGCGCAGCTCGCCGAGTCGATGGTGGACCAGCTGGGTCGCCACGCAGGCGCGAAAGGCATGATCCGGCAGCGGAATCGGGGCGCCGAACATCGCGACCACGGCATCACCGATGTATTTGTCGAGCGTCCCGCCCTGGGCCTGCACGATGTCGGTGCAGGCGGTGAGATACTCGTTCATCAGCTCGACGAGCCGCGCGGGCGGAAGCTTTTCGGAAAACGCGGAGAAGGACTGGATGTCGCTGAAGTACGCGGTGATTTCGTCCTCGTGTCCGCCCAGCTGGGGATCCTCGTGCGACTCCACCATGCGATCGACGAGCTGCGGCGACACGTAGGCGCCGAACATTCCCCTAATCCGGCTCTTGGCCTTCTGTTCCTCCATGACCTGCCAGATTAGTCCCGCGAAGCTCGTCATGAAGGCCGCCCCGAGCGGGGCCGTGAACGGCAGCACGAGGTGGTTCACCTTGAAGAACTGAAACACGAGCGCGACGTAGGTGCCGACCGCGAGGACGGCCATGATCTTAGCAAAGAGAGCGCGCGCCCCACCCGCCAGCGACAGAATCGTGACGACCGCCGTCAGCCCGAAGACGATCCCGTAATTCGCCGGAAGGCTCAGCCGCTCCAGGAAAAATCCGGACTCGATCGTCTTGAGTAGGTTGGCATGGACCCCGACCTTGGGGACCATGGTCTCGTCCAGCGAGGTTGGCGCGAGATCTTGAAAGAGCGGATCCACGGGACCGACGAGCACCACCGCGTCGCGGAA
>CAINHV010000107.1 GCA_903848965.1 uncultured Opitutia bacterium
CCAGTAAACGCGGTACGGCTCGAACGCCTCGCACAGCTCAATCGTGTAGCGCTCGGTGAGCGCCATCCAGCAATCCATCATGATTTCACCCTCGGGTCCGAGGGCGGCGCGCGCGCGCTTCACGAGTTCGACATTCTTGCGGATGCCCTCGCGGCCGTCGGCCGGGCCATGGGGCAGTGCGAGCTTGAGTTTGGTGTAGCCGAATTCGACGTGCTGCTCGATGTCATTGCCCGTGCAATACGCTGGAATCCGCTCCTTGGTCTCGCCGCCGAGCAGGCGATACACGGGGACGCCGTGGGCCTTGCCCGCGAGATCCCAGAGCGCGTTGTCCACGCCGCTGATGGCATTAATCACGAGCCCCTTCCGCCCGTATTCCATCGTGGAGCGCCAGAGCATGTCCCACAGCTTTTCGGTATCGAGGGCGTTCTCCCCGATGAGCAGGCGGGCGAGGTGTCCCTCGACAATCGGGCCGCCGCCGGGCCCGCCGAAGCCGTAGCCCTTGAGACCCTGATCGGTTTCAATCTCGACGGTGAAGGCGGGGATTTGCGGTTCGGGCCGGAAGAGCGAACGCTGCGGCTTGTACTTCGGGTAGATCGACATCGGGTTTGCGACCTCGACGCCGGCGATCGACCACGAGCCGGGGGCCGGCTG
The DNA here is from genome assembly GCA_903848965.1 of uncultured Opitutia bacterium. Lineage (GTDB taxonomy): Bacteria > Verrucomicrobiota > Verrucomicrobiia > Opitutales > Opitutaceae > ER46. The sequence goes on from CAINHV010000107.1 coordinate 652, forward strand.
ATAGGCCGGCACGGGGCGTTTCGGCCGCGTGCGCACCACGCGCACACCGGTAATCTTCAATTTGGCACCGCTCGCCGCGAGGGGCGTGGGGGCGGGTGTCGCTGCCGCAGCAGCGGAAGCGGGGAGGAGGGTCGCGGCAGCACCGAGGCCGAGGGTACGCAAAACATCACGGCGATTCATAGGGGGCCTGCTTTTTCAGGGCCTCCGGGGGCGAAGTCAAAGCCAAGCCGGAGTCTTTTGTTGCTGGGCTACCTTGGGCAGGACTGCGGGATCGATGGGATGCGCAGCCAAGACTGCGCCCCGACAACCCTGACACCGGCCGGGCGCGGTCCCTCGAGGGCGATTTGCCGCGCGCTGCGATTTTGCGATCGCCCCCGGATCAATTCCCGAGCCACGCCTGCGCGGCGGCGACGTCCTGTGGGGTCAGGCCGTGGCTGGCGTCGAGCATCTTGACGGTGACCTCCGCGCCGCCGGCCTGGAGGTGGGCAGCGAGCCGCGGCGGTTGATCGAGCGGGACCAACGGGTCGACATTGCCGTTGGCCAGCAACACGCGCCGGCCGACGAGCGAACCTGGGGCCGCCGGCTGATCGAGGACGATCATCGATCGAATCAGAATGGCCCCGTCGATGGCCTCGGGTCGAAGCTGGAGCAGGGAGGCGGCGATGTTGGCGCCATTGGAAAATCCGACGGCGATGAGTTGCCTCGGCTCCAGCTTGTGGTGCTGGCACGCCGAAAGGATGAAGTCGGCGAGGGCGTTCGTACGCCGGATGACCTCGGCCGAATCGAAGACGCCTTCCGCGAGCCGGGCAAAAAAGCGCAGCGCGCCGCCCTCGCTGACATCGCCGCGCGGGCTGAGCAAAGCCGAACCGGGAGAAATCGCCCGGCCCAGCCGGACGAGATCGTTTTCGTCACCGCCGGTGCCATGCAGCAGCAGCAAGGGCGGACGCGCCGGGTCCGTCGCTTCGTCGAAGCGGTAGTGGTAGGCGGCGCGTGGCATTGACTTCGTCACGGTCGAGAGACGTCGCCGACAATGAAAGGGTGCAACGCCGGAGTGCAACCGGGGCCTCGGGTTGCGGGAGGGGGCGCGGCGACGCAGTGGGAGACTGACTCCATCCACGCGTTGGCGCTCGTGGCGACGGGGAATGTCGAATGCCGAATCCTAAACTCCGTCGCTAGGCGTCGATCTTATCAATCCGCGCAATATGCCGCCCGCCTTCGAACTCGGTCGCGAGCCAGGTGCGGACGATGGCGAGGGCCTCGACATCGCTGATCGTGCGCTGGCCGATTGAGAGGACGTTGCCGTCGTTGTGCGAACGGTTCCAGATCGCGAGCTGCTCGTTCCAGCAGAGTCCGCAGCGGACGCCGCGGACCCGGTTCGCCACGATGGCCTCGCCGTTGCCGGAGCCGCCGAGGACGATGCCGCGCTCGAACGCGCCGCGCGCGACGGCCTCGGCCACCGGCCGAATGAAGTCGGGATAATCACAGGACGCCTCGGAGTAGGTGCCGAAATCGCGGACGGTGTGACCCTCGGCGAGGAGCATGGCCTTGATCAGCTCCTTGTACGTGTAGCCGGCGTGGTCCGAACCGAGGGCGATGGAAAACGAGCGGGACATCGCCCTACGGTGGAAGCAAGCCGGCCACGGTTGCGACGATTTTTTGAACCGTAATGAACCTCGAGCGATCATGCTTTCTCGGCCACAGATTTCACCGCTGGGCCCAAATGGCGGAGGGGCCATTGTGGAATCAGTGCAATTTGTAGCCCGATTGAGGCGGGATGATTGCCTTCAGCGAACGACTCGCTTCCGCCCGGTTCTCGATCATGGAGCTGGCGCCGGACGGGCCGCGCAGGTTGTCCTCCAGCCCGCGTTGGCCGTGATAGATGTCATCGAGGAAGAGATTCAGCGCCAGCAGCCGCTGGGCGAGCCGACGGTAGTGCGGGCGGAAGGCGTTCTTCCCCGATTCGAACATTTCGTGGAAGAAGATGCTGGAGTCGTATTGGGCGTTGAGCAGCGACCCGGGAGGGTTTTGGCCGACGAGCCCGGCCTGGCAGATCCCTTGCCAGAAGGTTCCCGGGCCGGCCGGATCGGGGAGGATGGCACGGAGCTCCGGAGTGCCAGCCGGTCACCGCCCTGTTGTTCGAGCTAGGGGCGCGACGCGCCGAAGAGAGATCCGGCAGCTTCCGATCGGCGATCGGGTCACCGGCGGCGGCGGGAAATCTCGTTGCTCCACCTTGGGAGGGACTTACGGTCC
>CAINHV010000108.1 GCA_903848965.1 uncultured Opitutia bacterium
AGGTTTAGGCGGAGCCTAAACCTTGGGAAACTTCACCCACTTCGCTCCGAGCCGGGAGCTCTTCACGGCGGTTTCGATGAAGGCCATGCCGTCGATGCCGTCGTCGATCGTGGGGAAGTCGAGATCCTTGGGCAGCGGCTGGCCTTCGACCTCGGCGGCGATGGCGCGGAAGGCTTCGCGGTAGATGTTGCCAAAAGCCTCGAGGTAACCCTCGGGATGGCCGGAGGGAATGCGGGTGAAGCTGCCGGCGCGGGCGCCGATGTAGCCATTGCCACGACGCCAGATTTGGCGGGGCTGGTCCGGGAACTTCACCGTCAGCTCGTTGGGATGCTCCTGGCTCCACGCGAGCCCGGCCTTGGTGCCATAGACCCGGATGTTGAGATCGTTTTCATCGCCGACGCAGATCTGCGAGGCATGGAGGATGCCCTTGGCGCCGCCCTTGAAGCGGAGGAGAATACTGCCGTCGTCGTCGAGCTTCCGGCCCTTCACGAAGGTCGTGAGGTCGGCGCAGAGCTCGCTGATTTCGAGCCCCGTGATGTACCGCGCCAGGTTTTCCGCGTGCGTGCCGATGTCGCCGATGCTTCCCGCCGCGCCGCTGCGTTTCGGGTCGGTGCGCCAGGCGGCCTGCTTCTGGCCGCTGCCTTCGAGGAAGGTCGAAAGCCAGCCCTGCGGGTACTCGACCACGACCTTGCGAATCTCGCCGAGCTCGCCGGCGCGCACCAGGTCGCGGGCCTGCTTCACCATGACGTTGCCCGTGTAATTGTGCGTGAGGACGAAGACCTTCTTCGACTTCGCGACAATCTTCTTGAGCGCGCGCGCCTCGGCCAGGTTGAAGGTGACGGGCTTGTCGCACACGACGTTGAAGCCGGCCTCGAGAAACAGCTTCGCCGGCGGGAAGTGCTGGTGATTCGGAGTGACGATGACGATGAAATCGAGCCGCTCCGACGCGGGCCTGGCCGCCTCGGCTTTCGCCATCTCGACATAGCTGCCGTAGGTGCGCGCCGGATCGAGGAAGAGATCTTCGCCGGACGCTTTCGAACGGGCAGGGTCGGACGAAAACGCGCCAGCCACCAGCTCGGCGCGGCCGTCCATCGCCGCGGCGATCCGATGCACGCCGCCAATGAAGGCACCACGCCCGCCGCCGATCATCCCAAAACGAAGCTTTCTGTTCATAAAAGTAGTGAGTAGCGGGCAGCGGGTAGCGAGTAGGCAAAGGCTCGTGGCTGCGATGCTCACGACCCGCTACCCGCTACTTCCGGTCACTGATTCTTCTTGTCGAAGGCCGCGTCGAACGCGAGGGCGCTGGACGGAAAGTCGAGCTTTCGCACGAAGGCCGCGGCCTCGGTGGCGCCATGGATCCGATCCATCCGGATGTCCTCCCACTCAACACTGAGCGGGCCACGATAACCGGTGTCGTTCAGCGCGACGATGATGTCCTCGAACTTGATGTCACCGTGCCCGAGCGATCGGAAATCCCAATAGCGGCCCGGATGACCGAAGTTCGTGTGTCCGCCGAAGACGCCCGCGGAGCCGTCGCCGTGACCCCACCAGACATCCTTCATGTGGGTGTGGAAGATCCGACCGGCAAACTGGCGGAGGAACTTCACGTAATCCACTCCCTGGTACCCGAGGTGCGAGGGATCGTAGTTGAAGCCAAAACGCTTGTGCCCCTTCACGGCGGCGATGGCCCGCTCGGCGCTCGAGATGTCGAAGGCGATCTCGGTCGGATGGACCTCGAGGCCAAAGTTCACATTCGCCTTGTCGAAGGCCTCGAGAATCGGGCCGAAACGTTTCCCAAAATCGGCGTAGCCGGCATCCCAATACGCCTGCGACGTGGGCGGGAAGGCATAAAGCGAATGCCAGATGCTCGAACCGGTGAACCCGTTGACGACGACCGGAAAATCATCCCGCTGCCGGCGGCCGGGCTTCGCGTCGAAGAACGCCCGCGCGGCCTTGGCGGACAGGATCATCTTCCGGGCGGCGCGCTGGCGGACGCCTTCGGGTTCGCCGTTGCCCCAGACATCCGGCGGGACAATCGCCTGGTGGCGTTCGTCGATCCGGTCGCAGATGGCCTGGCCGACGAGGTGGTTGGAAATGGCATGGCATTCCAGCCCATGGTCCTTCAGCAGCGCCCACTTCGCCGCGACGTACTTCTTGCTCGAGGCCGCGGCATCGACGTCGAAATGGTCGCCCCAACAGGCCAGTTCGACGCCATCGTAGCCCATCTGGCGAACCAGGGGGGCGAGTTTCTCGAGGGGAAGGTCGGCCCACTGGCCGGTGAAGAGGGTGACGGGTCTTGGCATAGGGGGGAGCAAGAACAGGGGCAAACCGCAGACGCGGCACGTGATAATTTTGCCGCGGCTCCCCGTGTCGCAAGCAGAATGTCACGGCGGCGCCCGCTCCGCTCCAGCTTTCGCGCGTCACAGGACCGTGGGCACGTTTTCCTTGCCGGTCCCGGCGCGGTCGGTCCTCATCGGCGACCCTTTTGCCCATGAGTCTCACCATTTGGAGTAATGCGAAGTTCACCGATCCCGTCACCGAGATGCTCATCGCGGGCACGCGGGGTCACACGCTGGTTTTTTCCGGGCACGCCTCGGCGTCGGTCCTCGTCCCGGGGCAGGCGGACCCGGCGCTGGCTTCCGCCGACATCGCCTTCGGCCAGCCCGATCCGGCCCAGTGCCTGGCCTCGGGGAAACTCCGCTGGGCGGAGGTGACGACGGCGGGCTACACCCGTTATGACACGCCGGCGTTCCGCGAAGGCTTCCGGGCCCGCGGGTCCGCGTTCTCGAACGTCTCGCAGGTCTTTGCCGATCCCTGTGCGCAACACCTCCTCGCGCAGATGCTCGCGTTCGGGCGGCGGCTGCTGCCGTCCTACCAGGATCAACTCACGACCCGCGGCTGGGAGTACACGCGCCGGCGGTACGATTCGCGGCTGCTCACAGGCCAGACGGTTTTGCTCCTGGGCTTCGGGGCGATCGGCCGCCGGCTGGCCGACCTGCTCGCGCCGTTCGGCATGAAGATCAGCGCAGTGCGCCGGCAGACACGCAGCGAGCAGAACGTGCGGATTATTTCCGAGGAAAGTGTCAGCAGCGCGCTGGCGGAGGCCGATCACGTGGTGAACATTCTCCCCGACAACGACAGCACGCGACAGTACGTGAACGCGCGCCGGCTCTCCTGCTGCAAGCCCGGGGCCCGGTTCTACAACGTGGGCCGCGGCACGACCGTGGACGAACCCGCGCTGCTCGAGGCCCTGCGTTCCGGCCGGATCGCCGAGGCGTATCTCGATGTGTTCGAGACCGAGCCGCTACCGGCGGACAGCCCGTTCTGGACCGCGCCGAACTGCTACCTCACGCCGCACAGCGGCGGCGGGCGGCACGATCAGGACGAGGCGATTGTCGCCCATTTCCTGGGTAATCTCGACGCGTTCATTCACGGGAAACCGATGGTGGACCGGATCGTGTAGGACGGGGAACGGCCTCGGCGGAGCTCGGCCCTCCAGGTATCCTACCAGCCCTGTCCAAACGCTAGATCTTCACGACCTTCGTCGTGGCGATGTAGTCGTGCAGGCAGCGGCGTTCGGCGCCGAAGATGAAGCTGACATCGATCAGCCAGAAAAGTCCGCCCAGAAAGGGGATCTGCTCGATCACCAACGGGATCGTGCCCCGCAGCACAAAGGCATGCAGAAACCCGGCCTGGTGGTTGTTCGCGAGCCGGACGATGCGCAGGCCGAGCAGGGCCTTGCCAATCGACTGCCCCCGCCGGCTAAGCAGGAGGCATTGCACGACCGCAAGCACCGCGAGGAAAGGGAGGGACTTGGACAGCACGCCTTCCATCGCGACCATGAGCTCGGCGGTCGAGGGTTGTTCGCCTGACCGAATCTGATCGCCCAGCACCGCCCAGAGCGCGCTCGCGGTGGGAAGCCAGCAGAGCATTTTCAGGACTCCGTCGATCAGGGCCGCGCCGAAGCGCTGCCCAAGACTCGCGAGGGCGAGGTCCGTCTCCCCTGCCGCGACCGGCTGGCCCGTCAGCGGTGGCTCCATCACCGGCGGCAGCGATCCCGGAGGGGCGAATTCCGCATAGTCGGCGAGGCGGCGCCACTCCTCGGACCCGAGGACTTTGGCCTGGGTGTCGAGATTAGCCCGGCCCGAATTGATCCAGTTCCGGATCTGATCCGCGCTCACCGGCCCGTACTCGCGGCCGTCGCCCCCGATGATGGTGAACATCGCGCTAACGAACACCGGGCCTGCGAACGCGTCAACGTCCGCGGCGAGACGTGACATGGGTCACGCGACCCATGCGACGCAAGCGATGGCCGCCCGGACGGGCGGCCTGGATTTCGAAAACGAAAGGAACGCGCGTCAGCGACGCACGTCGGGGCCAACCGCCGCGAGCGATGTCAGGGAAAGGACAATCTCGTTCATATTCGGGAGAGGGTTGGCGGTTGAGGCGGGCCTCTCGCGAGGCGGGGAAAAGCAGCGAGTCGCGGTGCGGGCCGGTGTCAATTCCGGGCTGCCGGCTCTGGCCTGAGTGGCACGGGTCTCCCGACCCGTGAAGACCGTGGGTCCATCGGATCCCAACGCATGGGTCGGGAGACCCATGCCGCTCCGCCCGCGCACTGGACAGCACGCGCCAACGCAATTAGATCCCGTCCATGAAATTCATCTTGGGTATGGCCCTGGCGTTCCTGGCGGGTGGTGGAGTCGGTCAGGCGGCGGAGGGTTGGATCCCGATGTTCAATGGCCGCGACCTCGCGGGCTGGAAGTCGAACGAGGAAACGCCCGGCGTGTTTACGGTCGAGAACGACGTGCTGAAGGTGAGCGGCGGCCGCGCGCATCTTTTCTATGTCGGCGCGGACGGGAAGGCGACCTTCCGGAATTTCGAGTTCCGGGCGAAGGTGATGACGACGCCGGGTTCGAACTCCGGGCTCTACATTCACACCGAGTACCAGGCGTCGGGCTGGCCGATCAAGGGCTACGAGTGCCAGGTCAACACCAGCCACTCCGACGCCAAGAAGACCGGTGGACTCTATGCGGTGGCGGATGTGATGCATAACGCCCCGAGCAAGGACAACGTGTGGTGCGACTACTCCATCAAGGTCGAGGGCCGGCGGATCGTCATTCAAATCGATGGGCGGACCACGGCAGATTGGACGGAGCCGATGGACTGGGATCCGGCGAAGACACTGACCAACATGCCGGGCCGGAAGCTCGGCACGGGGACCATCGCGATCCAAGGGCACGATCCCAAGAGCACCACGCACTTCAAGGAACTCGCGATTCGTCCGCTGCCTTGAGCGGATTAGTGGTTCCGCCTGCGGGCGGTCCTGGCGTTCCACTCGCTGGCGCTCGTGGCTACGGGAAACGGGCCTTTTTTCTTAAGGCAGCGCGACGCGCCTCTCCTTCGGATCTGGATTCTGCCGGTAGAAGAGAGCGGTGTTGCCGATCGCACCGACCAGCACGCACCGGCCTTCATCGGCAATCTGTTCGCCGAGTTTCTCCCGCTCGTCGCGATCCGCGCCGAGGAAGCGCAGCTTGACCAACTCCTGGCTGCGGAGAAGTCGCTGCAGTTCGTTGAAGAAGGCCGGCGTCAGCCCGCTGCGCCCAATCTTCAACACCGGCTCGAGCGTCTGGCCCTGGCTGCGCAGAAACGAACGCTGGGCGCCGGTAAGTGGAAATTCGTACATGGATCGCGAATGCCGGCCTTTGCGTCCGATGGGAAGAAGCAAAATGGCGGACGGACGATGGACTACAGACGACGGGCTGCGGACGGCGGGCGATGGACTCCCCGATTTGCCACTCGGAATTCGGCCCTCGGCATTCACACCCCGAAGGCATCCAAAGGCAGTTCCCGCCACTGGCCGGACGGCACCTCGGCGAGATCGAGGTGGCCGAAGCGCGCGCGGTGCAGCGTCAGCACCGTGGCGCCGACCGCGGAGAACATCCGTCGGACCTGGTGATACCGGCCCTCGGTGAGGGTTAACTCCGCTTCGCGGGGCCCAATCAGCGTGAGGCTCGCCGGGGCACAGGGTTCGGTTTCGCCTGCGAGCAGGAGCGTGCCGCTCGCAAATTGCGCCACGAGGTCGGGGGAGAGATCGGCATCGACCGTGGCCCGGTAGACTTTCGGAACCTTGTGCTTCGGCGAGGTGAGTTGGTGGACCAGCGGTGATTGATCCGTGAGGAGCAGCAGGCCGCTGGTGTCCTTGTCGAGCCGGCCGACGCTGGTGATGGTCGGGTTCCGGCGCTGCCAGCGCGGTGGGAGCACGGAATACACATTCAGGCCCTCGCGTGCGTCATGCGAGCAGACGAGTCCGACGGGCTTGTGGAAGAGCAGGAGCAACCCGTCTGGATGATCGAGGGGTTCCCCATCCACGCGGACATCCGGGGCGGCGGCCTTGGTGCCGGAGTCGTCGATCGCCCCGCCGCCCACCGTCACGCGTCCGTCCTCGACCCAGCCGCGCGCCTCGCGCCGGCTGCAGTAGCCGAGGTTGGCGAGAAACTGATCGATCCGGCGCATCCGGAAATGAATGAGCGCGGGGACATCGCCTCCGCAACGCCGTTTGTGCCCGCGTGTCGTGGAGATTCCTGGCGTTCTGGCTTCAGGCTCAAACCACCAACCTCGGACTTAACCACAAAGGCACAAAGAGCGCGGGTTTTCCCTCGGTGCCTCGGTGTCTCAGTGGTTCAAATGGTCTGTGTCCGATTCAGTGTTCACCCGAAGCCGCGAAGGGCGCGAAGAACAATCCCCGGAGTTTCAGAATGAACCGCCGCCACGAAGATTCGAAACTCCCGGGTGCCGATGGTTCAACGGGCTTGGGCTCGAAGCCAAAACACCGCTCGCCGCCCGCGGGCGCATTCGACCATACCTGAGCCGATGCTGCGTTGGTCTCTTCTCTCGTTCGCCCTGCTCGTGCTGGCCATGGGGCTGTTGACCGTGGTCCGGTCGCCGGACTGGTCGCAATGGCGCCTGGCCGTGCTCGCGGGAGAATATGGTTATGCCCTCGCGTTCGTCCCGCTCGGACTCGCAGCGCTCGCCTGGTCGACGCGCGGTTCGAACCCGCTGCCGGCGATTGCGACGCTGCTGATCTCCGCCATCGCCTTGGGCCTCTTCTTGAAACCCGTGATCGAGGCGACGCGGATTGCGAGGGATCTGCCGGATCGACTCGCCGCCGCCTTCGATCGCGTGGAGGTCGGTCGGCCGGCGTTTGCGTTGACGGGGCTCGTGGGCGGTTCAGTGCCGCGTGCGGCGGTCGAGACGCGGACCTTCGCGGAGGGGCTGATGCTCGATTACTATCGTCCGGCCGGAGCGGGATCGCGCCCGGCGCCCTGTGTCGTGGTTGTCCATGGCGGCGGTTGGGACAGCGGCGATCGGAAGCAGCTCGCGGGATTCAATCACTGGCTGGCCTCGCGGGGTTATGCGGTCGCGGCGATCTCGTATCGCCTCGCGCCGGCGTTTCAATGGCCGGCCCCGCGCGATGACACGCTGGCCGCGATCGTCTACCTCAAGGCGCACGCCGGCGAACTCGGGCTCGATCCCGGCCGGCTCGTGCTCCTGGGGCGATCCGCCGGTGGGCAGATTGCCGAGGTCGTGGCCTACACGGCGCGCGATCCCGCAATTCGCGGACTGGTCGGATTGTATGCGCCGTCGGATTTAAATTTCGGCTACGCGCATGCCTGGGAGGACGACGCGATCAAGTCGCCGACGCTGATGCGCCAATACCTCGGTGGTCCGCCGGAAAAGGCGCAGGCCAACTACGATGGGGCGAGCGCTCTGCAACAAGTGACGGCCGGCGCGCCTCCGACGCTGCTGGTGCATGGCCAGCTCGACGGCCTCGTCTGGCACCGGCATAGCGAGCGGCTGGCCGCGCGGCTCACGGAGCGCGGCGTCCGGCATGTCTTCGTGTCGCTGCCGTGGGCGACGCATGCCTTCGAGGTCAATCGGCACGGGCCCGGCGGCCAGTTGACGACCTATGCGATCGAATGGTTTCTCGCCGCGGTGACGCGGTGAGGCCCCTGTAGCCACCCGGGCGTGGACGAGCCACGCCCCTACACGTAGCGCAGGTGGCCGAGCTCCCCTTCACGCATTTCGTATGGGGCGCGCCTCGTGCGCGCCCACGACGTCTAGTCAGGCGACACTTCAACTTTGAAGGCTCTACGGCGCGGGCCGGACCGCCGTCCGGAGACCGGCGCTGTTTCTCCGCTGCTTCACGATCCGGGCGATCTCGAGCAGCAGGAGGGGCACGAAGATCCAGAGGACCTGGAGCGGAAATATTTTGCGGGCGATGGCCTGGTGGTAGGCGACGAGTCCGGCGGCGACATAGGCGAGCCGGTGCAGGTTCTTCCACCGTTTCCCGCCGAGCCAGCGGATGGCCGCGGGCAGGCTGGTGATCGCGAGCACCAGCAGAATAGCGAGCGCCGCGAGCCCGGTGAGTTGAAACGGCTTCTGCAGCTCGCTGCGCAAGGTCGCGAAGGCGCCATCATAGACGTAGAGGATGTGCGTCGTGAAATGCAGTGTGGCGTAGGCGAACGCGCTCACGCCCACGAGCCGGCGGTGCCGGTTCAAAGCGAGGGCCACACCGGAGCGCGGAAACAAGATCCGCAGCGGGGTGAAGGTCAGGACGATCGCGAGCAGCAGGCACGCGACAAAGCCGAGATGGTGCAGGATGTACTTCAGCGGATCCGCGAGAACGGTGAAGTCCTGGCGAAAGATCGGCCACGCGGGCCAGAGCCCGGGGAGGACGATCAGGATCCAGATGACGACCTTGGACCGGAGAAGCTTTTCGAGGAGGGGCACGCGGGGGGCGTCGTGTCTGGGGTGGCATGGGTCTCCAGACCCATGAACGGATTTCGAAACATCGCACACGGGCCGGGAGACCCAACCCGCGCGGGCGGTCGCTGGCTCAATAAAACTTCCGCAGGTCGACGCCCTGGTAGAGCGCGGCCACCTGCTTCTCATAGCCGTTAAACATGAGGGTCTTTTGCCGCGCACCGAAGGCGCCGCCGGCGCCGATAATACGCTCGCTGGCCTGGGACCAGCGGGGATGATCGACGTTTGGGTTCACGTTCGCCAGGAAGCCGTACTCGCTCGCCTGCATCTGACGCCAGGTGTTCATCGGCTGCTTGGCGACAAACTCGATCTTCACGATCGATTTCACGCCCTTGAAGCCGTACTTCCACGGCACGACGAGGCGCAGCGGCGCGCCGTTCTGGTTCGGAATCGGCTTGCCGTAAATGCCGGTGGCGATGAACGCCAGTTCGTGGTTTGCCTCGTCGAGGCGCAGGCCCTCGACATAGGGCCAGTCGAGCGACCGCTGGCGCTGGCCGGGCATGTTCTTCGGATCGAGGAGGGTCGTCAGCTTGACGAACTTCGCCTCGGGCAACGGATCGGCGAGGGCGACGAGCTTCGAGAGTTGAAAGCCATCCCACGGAATGACCATCGACCACGCCTCGACGCAGCGCATCCGATAGACGCGCTGTTCGAGTCCGCCGACCTGCTTGATCAAATCGTTGACGTCGATCTTGGCCGGATTCCGGATCAACCCGGCGAGTTCGACGGTCCACGGCTCGGGCTGCCACTTGCCGGCGGCGACCCTGGGCTCGGCCTTGTCGGTGCCGAACTCGTAGAAATTATTGTAGCCCGTGATGTACTCGTACGCCGTCGGCTTGAGCGCACTCGCGGGGTAGTCGGGATTTTCCTTGGACGGAAACCCACCGGTCGCGCCGAGCAGATCGCGTCCGCCCAGGGCGGCGCCCGCGAGTCCGAGACCGATCGTCTTGAGGAAGTCGCGGCGGGGACGGAGTTCGTAGGCGCTCTCGGGGGTGACAACGGATTCGGGCAGTTCCCAGTCTTTCGGTGTGCGGATGAGCATGATGGATTCTCCTTGGCCGTTGGAGGGCCGTTAGCGGGGTCAGTTCCCGGAATGTGAGGTCAGAGCGGCGGACCGCCGAGTTTATTCCGAAAGGGGAGAGCGGTGGGCCGGGTGGCACAGATCTCCCGACCCGTGCAGTGCTTCCGAGCTGCCCGACACGGGTCGGGAGGCCCGCGCCACGGGACCAAGCCGCGTTACCAACTGCCGCGCAACCCGGCGAGGGCGAGCCGTGGGGTGCCGGTGTTGACGAGACCGTCGGCCGTGCGGCCGGTTTCAATCCGGGCATCGCCGAAATTCTCGATGTTCACGAAAAGATCCACGTGTTCCGTCAGCCGCTTCGACACCCCAAGATCGAGCACGGTGACCTCGCCCAGGGTGAGTTGGTTCTCGTCGTCCTCGAACTGCCGCCCGATCCAGCGCACCCGGGGCGTGAACGTGATCCCGGCCGGCCCGCGCCAGGAGGCACCCAGCGAGGCACTGGCGCGCGGCACCTGCGCGACCCGGTTGCCGACGATCGCGGGAGCGGACAACGCGCGCCGGACCCGGGCATCGTTGAAGATATAGTCCGCGGTGACGCTGAGGGATTTCGCGACCTGCCACATGGCGGAAAGCTCGACGCCCTGGACGCGGATCTTCTCGAGGTTCTGGCGCTGGCGACCCACGCCGCCGGCGGCGACAAAGCCGACGATCGGGAAAACACCAGGACCGCGGGCGATGGTCACGTTGCCCACGGCGTCGCGCAGATCGTTGGTGAACCCCGTGGCTCCAAGTTGCAGTGTCGGCGCCGTGCCCGTGGGCGCGCCGGGCCGGAACCACGACCACTCGATACCGGCCTCGCCGCTGGTGACGCGCTCGGTGCGGAGATTCGCGTTGGCCTCGGTGACGTTGGGTCCGACGCGGAACGGACGGTGGAGTTCGTTCAGGGTGGGACGGCGGAATGCCTGCTGGGCATTGGCACGGACCCGCCAGGTGCGGCCGGAGGTCCAGACGAGCCCGGCGGTCGGGCTGAACTCGGTGTCGTCGAGATCGGCGAAAACATCGTTGCGCGACGCGACACCGGTGGCGCGATCGCTCTCGCGGCGATGACCATCAGTGTCCTTCCACCCGTCGACCCGGGCTCCGATCGTGCCGCGGAGGGCGCCGGCAATGGGCTGCTCGTGGAGGGCGAACACGCCGCCGACGGCCTGCTGGCCGCCCGCAACGCGGAGCCGCGCGAAGTTACCCGCCGTGAAGGTGAAGTGTTCGCGCGTTTCACCACGAACCGTGCGCCAGTCGGCACCGGCGTTGGTGCGGGCGCCATTGCCATGCTGCCACGATCCGGTCCACGCCACGCCGCCCGCCTTCGCGGGCACGGCGAACTGGTCGCTGGCCGGGGTTTCGGCGGTGCGCGTCGCGTTGACGGCGCTGAAGGTGGCCGCGAACGACTGATCCTGGACGTAGCCGACGGCGTTCCAACTGAAGCTGCCGCCCGGCTGACCACCGAGGCCGATCGAGGCGAATTTCTCGCGGGACGAGTTGTTCTGGAAAGGCGTGCCATTGCCTCGCTCCTCCTCGAATGCCCGCCCGGTCACGCTGAGTTCGAGATTCGCGCCGAGCGGCTGCCGGGCGCGGAGGGCGATCCAATTGTGGCGGCTCGAGGCGGCGATGTCGATCGGGCCGCGGCGTTCCCGGCCGAGGAGTCGGAATCCATTGGTGGCAAACATCCGACCGAGCAACTGGACCGAGCCGCGGCCCGCCGCCTGCGTGGTCGCGATCTCGAAGCTCCGGGTCGTATAGTCGCCGCCCAGCAGCGTGGCCTGCGTGGAGGAGCCGGAAACGGGCTCGGTGATCAGTTGCACGACGCCGCCGAGGGCAGCATTGCCCCAGGCCGTCGCCCCGCCGCCGGGGACGAGCTCCGCGCGGGAGAGTCCGGCCCGCGGGATCTTGGTCCAGGCCACCCAGCCGCCAAAGGGATCGTTGAGCGGCACGCCATCGAGCACGATCAGCGATCGGCTCGCTCCGCTCGGCCCGAGCCCGCGGAGCGAAACGCCCTGAGTCGTCGGCTGGGCCGTCAGGCTGTCACTACGGCGAAAGAGACTAAAGCCGGGTACCGAGCGCAGGGCGCCGTCCAGGGTGATCGCGGGGATGTCACGCAGGGTCCCGGCGTCGAGTGCCTTGACCGAGTAGGCCACCTGGTCGATGGGCTGCGGCGCCCGGGCGGCGGTCACCACGAGGGTGTCCAGTTTCTCCGGTGCGACGGCGGGCTGGCCAAAGGCCGGTAGGAGCGCTCCGGCGAGCAGCCAGCCGGTGAGAATGGGAAGGGTGACGGAGAGTTTCATGGAAAAGGAGAAGGCCGAATGCCAGCTAGGGAAGGGACTGATATGACTCGGGAAATGACGCCTGGGCCGCCGTCCCGCCGTGGGATCAGCCGGCATGTCGGTGAGGAGCCTGCGCGATTTGGCTGGGCAAGTGCACCGGCATTTGGGATGGCTTTCCGGTTCAGCGCAAAAACGAAATCAACATGTCCGTCTGGGAATACAAGGTCATCAGCAGCGGCAAGGGAGGATTCGCCTCACCGGCGTTGCTCGAAAAATTTCTCGGCGACCTGGGCCGTGATGAATGGGAGATCATTCATTACCAGACCCTGCCGGACAACGCTCTGGCTTTTTCAGGCCTCGCCCGCCGCTCCACGCAGCGGGACTGGACCCTCGAGGGTGCGGCCAGCGCGGCGGCCAAGGCCGAGGCGGACAAGCTGCGCGCCGAGTTCGAGGCCAAGTTCAAGGAAGTCGCCGCCCGCACGGGTACTGGCGAAGAGCCGCCGGCGAGTTTCATCGATGAGAAGGTCGCCCCGGAGGATGGCCTGCGCAGTCTCGTCGACACGTCGCGTGACGCGGACGCCGATGCGGACGAGGATGAGGCGAAGGTCGATGATTGGGACAAGCTGACGGCCGCCGAGGAGGATGAACTCCCGACCTTTTTCGAGGCGATGCGTCCGCACATGCGCCGCAATCAACGCGGTCCGGGCATGTCCGTGGGCGCGGATTATCTGGCGCGTAAATGGGACCAGTCGGAGGACGACATCAAGGGCGCGCTGATCGAGTGCGGCTTCGTTATTCCCGAGAGCGAGGACGACAAGCCGGTGCATCTCGAGTACGACGGCGATCTTTATTGGCTGAACGAGAACCGCCGCGGCGAGCTTTGGATCAACACCAAGGAAAAGCCCCGTCCTGTTTTCCGTTCGGTGAAAGCCGAGCGGGTCACCGTCGAAGAGGAGCCGAAGCCCGAGCGTCCGCGCCCGGAAGAGCGTGAACCGCGTGCCGAGCGCGCGCCCCGGTCCGAGGGCGGCGAACGCCAGCCGGATTCCGCGCCCTCCCTGGAGGTCTCCGCGGGCCGTACGTCCGAAGCGGCGCCACGCGCGCCGGGCGCGCCGCTGCCGGATGGTTCGGCCTTTTTGGAAAAAATCCGGCCGCTGATGCGCCGGAATCGACGCGGTCCCGGCGGTTCAGGCAGCGGCAGTTTCCTTTCGCGGGCGCTGAAGTGCAGCGAAGGCGACTTGAAGACGGCTTTTGCCGGCCTCGGCCTCGTGATGCCGGTCGGTCCGGCTGACAAGCCCGTGTACGTCGAAATCGAGAATCAACTTTGGTGGCTGAATCTCGACTCGCGCGGTGGACTCTGGATCAACGGGCGCGACAAGGAACCCGGGGAGACCGTTGCCAGTGCGAACGAAGCCTCGGTCGCCCCCGAACTCGGTGGTGAGTCGTCTATTTCGGTTGAAAGCGCCGAGCAGCCTCCCGCCACCGCGGCCGCGATCGAAACCAAGCCGGCCGGCGATAACATCTTTGCCGTCGTACGTTCTTTGTTGAAGCCGACCCGGACCGACGCCCTCGCGGCGAAGGTCGAGGGAATCGCCGAGGAACGCGGAACCGCGCTCGACGAACTCGTCCATCATCTCGTGGCGGCCGGCTTGAAGCTGCCGGAGAAGCCGCGCGAGAAACCGGTGACGGTGGAGTACGCGGGTGACGTTTTCTGGCTGGCGCGCAACGCCAAGGGCGAGCTCTGGCTCAACGCCAAGCCCGCGCCCGCAGGCGAAGCGAAGTCCCGGAGTAGCGCGGGCGAAGGCGAGACCGACGGGAAGAGTGGCGACAAGAAGCCAAGCCGCTCCCGCGGTCGCCGGAAGTCCGAGTAACTCGCGGACCGGGGAGTGGCGCGGTCTCCGACCGGTGCGCATTCCCCGTGGCACGGGTCTCCCGACCCGTGGAATGACTTTCGCCCCGCTGATCATGGGTCGGGAGACTCATGCCACTCGGGCCCGACTGGTGTCGAACGGAGGGGAGCTGAGCTTCACTGGTCGGAGACCGGGGCAACTCACGCGGTCGATCTTTTTGACACCGGTGGCGGCCGGCCGTTAGTTCCGGGCCCATGACAACGTCCTCCGCGCCCGCGCCGACCCCGGCGGCGGCCCAGATCAAGGGCCCAAACTTCATGATCGCGCAGCTCGACGAGGTCCCGCCGACGCGTTGTCCGTGTGGCATTGCCCGGCGCGCGTTCGCGACGCCGGACAATGCGGTCGCGACCCTGCACCTGGTGGACATCCAGGAGGACGCGCAGGTGCACTATCACAGGAAGATGACGGAAATGTACGTCGTCCTCGAGGGCACCGGCTTCATCGAACTCGACGGAGTGCGGCACCCTGTGAAGCCGATGACCTCGATCTTCATCAAGCCCGGCTGCCGGCATCGCGCGATCGGTAAGCTGAAGATTCTCAATGTGCCGGTGCCGGCGTTCGACCCGGCGGACGAGTGGTTCGACTGAGTGGATTAAGAAGTGCCGCAGCCATCCGGGACACACTAAGGGGACACGTCTTGACTCTTGACAACGCCCGCCCGCCCTTTGGCTCGTCGTTCCCGTCGGTCAGCCGGAATCGGGGCCTGCCCCCACCCCCACCCCGGTTCGGTTAGCCACCGATTGCGCTGCCCGGGCGCGACCAGTAACGCGACCCGGCGTTCACTCGGACTCAGCGACTGCGGCCACACCGCGGTCTCTGATCGCTGGCTGACACCGGCGGTATGAAGTTTGAGCCGCGGGTGGGCGGCCAGATACGGTCGCGCAATGCTGAGGCTGTTGAGCGGGCGGTTGTCCTGCTCCTTGTTCACGGCGACGTGGTGCCGGCTTGCCAACGGCTGGTAGTCCACAATGCCCAACATCAAGCTGCACGAATGATGCGGCATCGCGCTCGCGAGCAGCCGCTTGGTGGCCCGCCAGAATTCGTCCAGCTCGACCGCGGACTGCAGGTCGAGCATCGGCAGTTCCGCCCTTCGATGGGATGGACGTTGCAGGGGCGGGGGCAAGGCTCGGACACTACCCGCTCCGCCGCTTTTGTGAGGCCCCGTGTTGCGGCGCACCGCAAGCGATGTATCCTAAGCGATGCGTTCGAAACGGCACGCGGCGGGCCTAAGAAGCACCTCGCGTCGGCGACCAAGTCGAACGGTATCACGATGCCTTTCTGGGATGAACGCTTCCACGCCATGGCGCCGTAGTATCACGACGTCCGCACCGGTCAGTACCACATCGACATCCTCACCGCTCACTTCGGGCGGAATCCGCACTGGTTCGACGTCGTCGTGGAATCGAATCTCTTCGGCGACATCCTCTCCGATCTCGGGCCCGCTGTCACCGGGACGATCGGCATCGCGCCTTCGGCCAACATTAATCCCAAGCGCGAGTTTCCCTCGATGTTAGAGCCCG
The DNA here is from genome assembly GCA_903848965.1 of uncultured Opitutia bacterium. Taxonomy (GTDB): domain Bacteria; phylum Verrucomicrobiota; class Verrucomicrobiia; order Opitutales; family Opitutaceae; genus ER46. Next base: position 15,590 of record CAINHV010000108.1, read on the forward strand.
TCCACGGCTCCGCTCCGGACATCGCGGGCCAGGGCATCGCCAACCCAATCGGCCAGGTATGGTCCGGAGCGATGATGCTCGAACCCCTCGGACAGGCGGCGACGACGGTCCTGCACGCGATCGAGACCGTCGTTCAGAACGGCCCGTGCACCTGCGACGTGGGTCACGGCCACACGGCCTCGACCGCTGCAGTCGGAGACGCCCTCGCCGCCGTCGGGTCGGCCTAGAATCCGCCTTTCACTCCCTCCCAACGAAGAAGCCCATCCCCATGCACCTCCAACTCCTCCGCGCTTTTCTGTTCGTCGTCTTCTGTTCGCTCGCCGTCGCGCAGTCGGCGCCAACCCCCTCTGCCGCCGCCAAGGCCGAGACCGTCGTGCTGGAGGCCTTCACCGTCACGGGATCGAACATCAAGCGCATCGAAGTGGAGCGGACGCTGCCGGTGACAACGATCAAGGCCGAGCAACTTGAGATCTACGATCCCGGCCAGCCGTCGGACATGCTCGCCGCGCTGCCGATGGCCGCTGGCCTGCCCGGCAACGAGGCGGCGCTAGCGACCCAGAATGCGCGCGGCGACAATGCCAACATTTCATTCCGCGGGCTCGCCTCCAGCAACACCCTGATCCTCCTCAACGGCCGCCGCATCGCCCCGCATCCGATCAGCTGGAACGAAAACGGCATTCCGACCTTGTCCGTGAACGTGAACGCACTGCCGAATCGCGGCATCGAGCGCGTGGACGTTCTGCGTGACGGCGCCTCCTCAATCTACGGCGCCGATGCGGTGGCGGGCGTGGTAAACTACGTGATGCACCGTCGCTTCCGGGGCACGGAACTGTCGCTGCGTTGGGGCACAACCGAATACGGCGACGGCACGGAATATCGCGCCTCACTTACCCACGGGCTCGATTTCGCGAATCGGAAAGGCCGGCTGATCTTCACGGCCGACTGGTATGACCGGGAAGGCACGTTTCTCCGGGATCGGCCGCTTTCTGCCGAGGGCGACAACGTCGCCCGTGCCCCCGCGCCGTGGAACGTTTACACCGACACGACATTCAACCGGCGCGCCGCCACGAGCGCCTACGGCCAGTTCAATACCGTCGTGAGCACCGGTCTCAACCAGTATGGCGCGTACCTGGTTACGAACCGCAGGCCCACGGGCATTCCGACGACTTTCTTCACAACGACGGGCCGGTTCTTCCTCCTGCCGGCTGCGGGCATCGGTCAGCCAGGGATCGCGTCGGCGGCTCCGCCGCGCGCCGCCACCGGGCCGGGCAAGGAATATTATTGGAACCTCAACGATGCCCGCTCGCTGCAGCCGCAGACCACCCGGAAAAATGTTTTCGTCGGCGGCGAATACGACCTGAGCCCGCGCCTGACCGCCTTCGCCGACTTCAACTACTACGGCGCCCGTTCGATCATTGATCGCGACCCTGACATCTACCAGAGCAGCGTGAACGGCCCACTGTTCATTCCGACGACCAATCCCTACAACCCGTTTGGCGACCGCTTCTGGAGTCCAACCGGTGCGCCCAACTCCGACGGCACGGCGCGCTTGGTCGGCACGCCTTCGGCGGTCAACGTGGAGAACCACCGCTTCTGGGACTTCGGTTCGCGCGAGGATACCGTGTCCAATTACGCCTACCGCGGCTTGCTGGGCCTGCGCGGAAAGATCGGCCAGACCTGGTCGTGGGAAGGTGCGGTCATGCAGGCCGAGGGCCGCGCGAGCGAATACGAACCGATTCAACGCATCAGCCTCACGCAAGCGGCTGCCTTGCTGACTGACCCCGCCCGGGCGCTCAACGTCTTCGGCCGCAGCTATGCCGTCCAGAACGGGGCGCTCGTGGACTCCGGCTCGTTCCGCAATTCCGCCGCCGTGAAACAGTCCACCTACGGCGCCTTCGAGCGCGACGGCATGACGCGGTTGCGCAGCCTCGACTTCAACGCCAGCGGCGAGGTCATGTCGCTCTGGGGTGGCAACAAGATCAGCCTGGCGCTGGGCGGCGAATTCCGGCGCGAGGACTTCTCCGACGTGCGCGCGCCATTTTCCGGACTCAATCCGGCCGACTCCGGCCTCGATCCCACGCGTTCGGACATCGTCAGCGCGTCTTCCATTCCCAACACCTTTGCCGACCGTGACGCCTATTCCGGCTACGCGGAGGTCCTCCTGCCGCTCGCGGGACGCAACTTCCGACTGCCGCTCGTGCAGTCGTTCGAACTGAGCGCCGCCGCGCGCACCGAGCACTACAGCGATTTCGGCAGCACGGTGAGCCCGAAGTTCGGGCTCACCTGGAAGCCGGTCGACTGGATCATGGTGCGGGCCTCTCGCAGCCAGGGCTTCCGACCGCCGTCGCTGCCGTCACTCTATCGTGGCAGCTTCGTTGCCACCGTGCTCAACAGCCAGGATGTCTACCGTTCCACTGTCACGCAGCTGCTGAGCGACCAGGGTTCGAATCGCATCAACCGCACCGCCGGCAACCCGGACCTTCAGCCCGAGAAGTCCAAGGGCATTTCGGCCGGCATCGTGATTGATGTGCCGGGCGTGCGCGGTCTCTCGCTCACCGTCGACTACTACGAAATTCGGCACCAAGATATCTTGGGCTCCAGCGGCACCATCAACGACGACCGCGACGCGCTCATCGCCGCCAGCCAGGCCGCGCTCGCGGCCGGCCAGAATATCAACTCGATCGACCTGGGCTTCGGCACCACGGGTTACCGGGGGGACGGCGCGGTCGTGCGTCTGCCCGTCACCCAGGAGGACCGCAATTTCTTCACGGCCTATAACGCCGCCCGCGCCCCGAGCGCCCAGCGCGCCGCGGTCGGCGCGATCGATTACCTGCGCACGACCTACTTCAACAAGGCCGAGCAATTCGTAAACGGCTTTGACTTCGGCCTGAGTTACCGACTCCGCCCGCTGGCGCTCGGCAACTTCACGCTCGATGCCAACTGGACGAAGTTGAACTCGTTCTACATCTACACCACCCGCGGCGCGGCGCGCACGGAACTCATGGAGACCAACCTCGAGGCCACCTCCGGCGCCTCGCCCAAGTGGCGCGGCAACGTGCAGCTCAACTGGCGGCGCGACAATTGGAGCGGCGGGCTCGGTATGTTCTACGTCGGCAACTTCACCCTGGCTGGCGTCAACACCGATCGGGCGACCTACGAGTCGCTCGGCTCGCCCTCTTACATCCAACCCGTGTTCACCAACGGCAGCACCGTCTATCGCATGGTTCATCGCGACACGCAGACTTACAACGCATTCCTCTCCTACCGCCTCGACCGTGGCGAGGCCCGCCGTTGGCTGCGCGACACCAGCGTCCGCGTCGGGGTGAACAACCTCTTCAACACCGAGCCCCCGCTCTCCAACGACAACAACACCTACGAGCCCGCCCTCTACAACACGATGGCCAAGGGCCGGCTGTACTCCCTGACCGTCACCCGCAAATTCTGACATGCCCTCGGTCTCCCATCCCGCCCGCCGGTCCAAAAAACCGGCCTCGCGGTCGGACTCGGGCTGGCGCTGCTCGTCGCCGCGGCGATGGAGCGATGCGGGCTGCACCGGCGGGGCGCGATCGCGGTCCGACTCCTGCTGAGGCCCGCGATTTTCGACCTCGATTCCGGCAAATTTCCGGCTTGGGCCGCCCGGCCCCAGGCGTTGAATTCCACGATTCCATCCCTCCGTCTCGCTCCGTCCCCATGAAACTTCCCCGCCGTTCTTTCGCCCTCTCGCTGTTGCTCGCACTCGCGGCGCTCTGCAGCCTCGGCCGCGCCCAGGAGCAGGCTCCGCGCCCGTCGGCGTCGAGCGTACTCTTCATCGGTAACAGTTTTCTTTTCGGCTCGGGCTCGCCGTTGCGCTATTACCGGGCGGACACCGTCACCGACCTGAACGGCACCGGCTTTGGCGGTGTGCCGGCCGTGTTCAAGCTGTTCGCCACGCAGGCGGGCCTGGATTTCGCCGTCAGCCAGGAGACGGTTTCCGGCCAGGGGCTCGACCACCACATCGCCAAAAAAGCCGGCGTGATCGGACGGCCTTGGGATCACGTGGTGATGCTGGGCTTCAGCCTGCTCAATCGCAACCAACCCGGAGATCCGGCGCTGTTGATTCAGTCGGCGCAGCAGGTCGCCGATTTGCTGCACAGCAAGAATCCGCAGGTGGACATCCGGCTGATCGCGACCTGGGCGCGCGCCGACCATGTTTACCCGGCCAAGGGACACTGGCACGGCAAGTCGGTGGAGCAAATGACACGGGATATCCGGTCGGCCTACGACCAAGCCGCGGCCGCCAGCCCCTACATCCGCGGAGTCATTCCCGTCGGTGAGGCGTGGCACCGCGCGATGAAAACCGGCATCGCGGATGCCAATCCCTACGATGGGATCGAGTTTGGCAAGGTGGGCCTCTGGACTTACGACCACTATCACGCCAGCACCTTCGGATACTACCTCGAAGCCCTGATGATCTTCGGTGATCTCACCGGTCTTGATCCTCGTTCGTTCGGCAAGGTAGAACGCGCCGCCTTTGAACTCGGCTTGTCCGGCGACCAGGCCGTCGCCCTGCAACGCGTCGCCTACGACGAGTTGATGGCGATGAAGGGCCGAACCGGCCTGGTAAATTTTACGCCCATTAGCGGAGCCCGATAGAAGCGCTCGCCGCCGATCGCTTCGATCATCCGGCCCGGGGCCTTGATCCGCGAGCTCCGCGCCATCCGCGGTCACCTGCCTGGGAGCCGGTCGCAGGGGTCATGTTGGACCCCTTTCGGGCGTCCCCAGGCCCAAACCTTCGACAGGATTCACCGGAGAAGAACCGGGATGAACAGGAGAGATCCGAGGGAGTCAGCCAAGTCACCGTCACCCGGCGTTGATCAGGCGGGCACTTCAGGAGTCCGGCTCGAAAAGAATTTTTGCCTGCGTCGCGGTCAGGGCTTTGGCTGACCGGATGCGCCTTCGCCGATTAGTCATGATGCTCCCGGTGCTCGGGGCCTTGCTGGCCGGAAGCGGCTGCGGCCGGCGGGAAACGGCGGTCGCCGAGGGCCTGCGCACCCGCACGCTGCACCTCGGCAACCAGAACGAACCGGCCACGGTCGATCCGCACATCATGGACGCGGCGACCGACATGAACGTCGTGGTCGCGCTCTTCGAAGGGCTCACCTGCTACGATGAGAAAACCGGCGAGGGCGTTCCGGGCGTGGCGTCGCGGTGGGAGGTTTCGGCCGACGGCTTGGGGTACACCTTTCACCTGCGGCCCGATGCCAAGTGGTCCAACGGCGATCGCGTCACGGCCGGCGACTTCGCCTATTCGTTTCAACGCATCCTCACCCCGGCGCTGGGCTCGACCTATGCGTACATGCTCTGGCCCATTCGCAACGCCGAGGCCTTCAACACCGGGAAGATCACCCGCTTCGACGAGGTCGGGGTCACCGCGGTGGACGACGCGACCCTCCAACTCACCCTCGCCCGCCCCACTCCCTATCTGCCGATGCTGGCCGCGCACAGCACCTGGATGCCCGTGCACCGCGCCACGGTGGAAAAATTTGGCCGCGCCGAGGACCGCGCGTCCGCCTGGACCCGACCCGGCAACCTCGTCGGCAATGGCGCCTTTGTCCTTTCCGAGTGGCAGCCGAACGCCCGGCTCACCGTGACGCGCAATCCTCACTACTGGGGCGCGGCGCAGAACCAGATCGAACGGGTTGTGTTTTACCCGATCGAGAAAGCCGAGGTCGAGGAGCTCAACTTCCGCGCCGGCCAGTTGCACGTGACGTTCGGCCTCCCGGCTTCGAAGATCACAAGCTATCGAAGCGCGTCCGACGAACGGCTGCGGATCGATCCTTTGCTCGCGATCGAATACCTGAACTTCAACACGACGAAGCCGCCGCTGAACGACATCCGCGTCCGCCGGGCGCTCGCGCTCGCCATCGACCGGGCCGCGATTGCCCGGAATGTTTATGCCGGCAGCCGGTTGCCGGCCGGGACGATCGTGCCGCCCAATTGCGGCGGCTATACGGGTCCCGCGGGTCTGGAACTTGATTTCGCCGCGGCCCGGCGGCTGCTCAACGAGGCGGGCTTTCCCGCGGGCAAGAATTTTCCGGCGATGGCGCTCCAGGTTCGCAACGACGAATCCCAGTCGCGGATGGCCGAAGCCATCCAGGCGATGTGGCAGCGCGAGCTCGGGGTCAGCATCACCATCGAACCCTACGAACAGAAGACCTGGTTGCAGAACCAGCAAACACTCAGCCACACGCTGGGCGTGCTGGGCTGGACGGCGGATTTTCCCGATGCGATCACGTTCCTCGACGTGTTCCGGACCGGCAACGGCAACAATTGGACCGGCTGGGGCAGCCCAGAATACGATCGCCTCCTCGACGCGGGCGCCGTGACCGCCAATGCCGCCGCCCGGTTGAAGTTACTCCAGCAGGCCGAGTCGGTCCTGCTCGCCGAGGCTCCGGCAGCGCCGGTCAATTTCCGCGCCCGCAGCTATCTGCTCCATCCAACGGTAAAGAACTGGATTCCCTCGCCGCTCGGAATCCATCGCTACCAGCTCCTTCGTCTGGCCAACTGACCTGTGACCATGCGCCCCTTCCTCGCCGGACTCTTCCTGCTGCTCTTCGCCCCCACCCTGCCGGCCGCCGGGGTGGAACTGATCCGCGTCTGGCCCACGTGGCACAACGAGGAGGACTTCGAGCGCATCAGCGACTACTTCGGCCGCTCGCCGGAAAATGGTCCGGGTCGGGAGATCGTCCTGCGCACGCATCCCGATTCCCGCGCCGGTTACTATTTCCTCGTTCGCCTGAAGAACACGACCGAGTCCGCCGGGATCAAATTCGAGCTGAGTGTCATCCGGCCCGATGCGCTTCGCGCGACAGTCTTCACCTTCCCCGCCGCGCTGCGCGCTCGCGAATCCATCTACCAACTCGGTCTCACCGGAGCGGACTGGCCCAGCGGCCGTAAGGTTCACCCGGTGGCGTGGAAACTCACGGTGCTCGCCGCGGACGGACGCGTGCTCGCGGAACAGAAAAGCTTCCTCTGGGAAAAGCCGGCGAAGTGAGCGCACCGGCCCGCGCCCCGACCCGTCAACCCATGCCTTCCCTGCGGTGGAGCAATTGGACCTCGCTCGCCGGCCTGCCGCCGCTGAGCCGCGACGTGCTCGCCGAGACGCTCGATGGCGGCCAGGCCTTCCGCTGGATCCGCAGCGGAGCGGAAAGAAGCCCGGAGGAAACCTGGACTGGGATTTGGGCGGATCACGCCTGCCGCCTGCGGGTGGGAGACAACGAACGCGTGGAGTGGTCCGCACCGGAATCGCTCGCTGCGCCCCTCGCGGCGGCGCTGCCCCGTTACCTCGGACTCGCTCGCGACTTTGCCGGCCTCGCCGACACGCTGCCCTGGCGCAGCGATCCGCACCTCGCCCGCTGCCTGAGCCAGTTTCAGGGTCTGCATCTCCTCCGTCAGCCTTTCGGCGAGACCCTGCTCTGCTTCCTGTGCAGCGCGACGAAGCAGATCGTCCAAATCAAACAGATGGTCTCGCTCCTCGCGACCCGGCACGGCGCGGAGATTGCCCCGGGGATTCACCGGCTGCCGTCCTGGACCGAAATTGCACGAGTGCCGGAACTGGAACTGCGTTCCTGCCTGCTGGGTTTTCGCGCCCGTTACATCGCCGAAACCGCCCGCTTTCTCGCCGCCTCGCCGGGCTGGCTCGAGGAGACGGAGGCGATGCCTTATGCCGCCGCCAAGGAGCGACTGACGTCACTTCCCGGCGTCGGAGCCAAGGTCGCCGACTGCGTGCTGCTCTTCGGCGCCGGCCAGCTCGAGGCCTTTCCAGTCGATGTGTGGATCCTGAAGACCCTCGCCCGTCGCTACGGCTTGGAGGGCTGGAAGCCGGCCCAGCTCACCCAGTTTGGACGCGCCCACTTCGGCCCCCTCGCCGGACTCGCCCAGCAGTTCCTCTTCGCGTGGGAACGTCGCGAGGCCCGGGAAGCGCGGGCCAGGGCCTGAGCCGACGCAGCATGGGATTCGAGCGGAACGCTCGAATCCCTCCGTGGCCGTTCGGGCGTGGACGAGGCACGCCCCTACCCCCATTTCGTAGGGGCGTGCCTCGTGCACGCCCGCTCGCCGCCGCGGCTTACTTCTTCGCCGGCTCGATCAGCTCCACCTCGTAGCCCTCGGGGGCGTCGATGAAGGCGATCAGCGATCCGCTGCTGGTCGGGGTCGGGCCGTCGCTGAGCTTGAAGCCCTTCTTTTCAAGCTTCGCGGTAAATTCCGCGAGGTTCTCCACCTCGAAGGCGAGGTGCATCAGGTCGGGCTGCACCTGCACGCTCGGGCTGTTGGGCAACTGGCAAATCTCGATCTCCTCGTCGCTGTTGGGCGTCGCGAGGAACACGATCTGGGCGCCCCGCGGCGAGACGCTCCGCCGGGCGACCTTCAGTTCCAGCGCCTGCTCGTAGAACTTCACGGTGCGCTCGATATCGTTCACCCGCATCCGGGTGTGGAGGAGTTTTTTGACCATGAACCCGAGTTTGCAGGGCGTCCCGCCACGGCGCAAGCTGCGGGCGATGTCCCTCGATCTTCCCCGCATTCTGGCCGCGCACGATCGCATCCGTCCCCACATTCATCGCACGCCGGTCCTGACCAGCGAGCGTCTGAACCAGGCCTGCGGCGGCGAGCTGTTCTTCAAGTGCGAGAATTTCCAGAAGGTCGGCGCCTTCAAGGCCCGCGGGGCCGTCAATGCCGTGTTCTCGCTCGATGACGCCACGGCCCGGCGCGGCGTGGCGACCCATTCGTCCGGCAACCACGCGGCCGCCCTCGCCCGCGCGGCCCGGTTGCGCGGCATCGCCGCCCACATCGTCATGCCGTCCAATTCGCCGAAGATTAAGGCCCGCGCCGTCGAGGGCTACGGCGGGCAAATTACGTTCTGCGAACCCAACCAGGCCGCGCGCGAGGCCGCTTGTGCCAAGATCATCGCGGCCACGGGCGCCACGCTCATCCATCCCTTCGAGAACGAGGATGTGATGGCCGGCCAGGGCACGGCCGCCGTCGAGCTGTTGCAGGACGTCGCCGATCTCGATCTCGTCCTCTGCCCCGTGGGCGGCGGCGGACTGCTCGCCGGTACGGCCGTGGCGACGAAGGGCCTGCGTCCCTCCGCCATCATTATCGCCACCGAACCCGCCCAGGCCGGCGACGCCGCCGACTCGTTCCGCGCCGGTCATGTGGTGCCGCTCACGAAGGCCGACACGATCGCCGACGGATTGCGGACCAACATCGGCGCGCCGAATTTCGCCATTGTGCAGCGCCATGTCAGCGACGTCGTGACCGTGCGCGAGGACAGCATCGTAGCCGCGATGCGCGCGATTTGGGAGGCGATGAAAATCGTCATCGAGCCCTCGGCCGCGGTTCCCTATGCCGCGATTCTCGAGGGTCGGGTCAACGTCGCCGGCCGGCGCGTCGGGATCATCCTATCCGGTGGCAACGTCGATCTGGATGCGCTGCCTTGGATGCCGCGGGCGTAGGCCGGATATTTCACGATGCCCACAACAGGATCCAACATGCTGTCGCAGTCGCTGGGAGTGGCGCCGGTCTCCGACCGGCGTCCCGCCAGTCGGAGAATGGCGCTACGGGCTGCAATCGCATGCGGGGGCTGTGAAATATCCGGGTTGGGCGGTTCTCGGTGGCGACGAGCGACCGCGAGTCGAACCCCTGACAATCGGATCCTCGATCGAAATTCCCACCAATCCGTTTGAACCACAGAGACACCGAGACACGGAGAAACCCGGACCTTTGTGTCTTCGTGGCTTCTTGGTGAATTTGCCGGATGTTTTGAGCCTGAAACCAGGAAGCCAGAAAAAATCCGCGGCCTTCTCAGTCGAGGTGGAAAACCTCTTTCAAGGGGGTCGCGATCGGCCGGTTGGTGGCATCGGCCGGCATGAGCTCGCGCATGTGTTTCCACCAGCGCTGGCAGACTTCGGTCGAGGCGATCTCCGCCCAGCGGGCCTCGCTCTCGATCTCGGCGTAGGCGAACAGCTGCCGCGTCTCCGGATGGAGGAAGATTGAGTAGTTGTGCACGCCGTGGGCGGTGAGGGCCGCGGCCAGTTCCTCCCAAATCGGCTGATGGCGGCGGGCATACTCGGCCTCGCTGCCGGCGTGGACGCTCATGACAAAAGATTTTCGGATCATCGGAAATAGGGGCTGGCCCGAGCCTCGCTACCGGCTGGCGGCACCGCAATCCCAGGCCGGGAAGATCGGGGAGAGGTCCCATCCACCGGCTTCCCGAACTCCCCGATCTTCCTGTTCAAATTCCTCCTGGAAATGAGCGTTTCGAGACTACAGCAGTGCGAAGATCAGCGACCGGCCCCGTTCCGTCTCGAGGACCGGGACGCGGTCCATCGATCGGTGACTGGAAAAAGTAAGGCGCGGAGCGCTCTTTCTCTTCGCGCAACTTCGCGCTCTTCGCGGTTCAACTTAATTGCTCCGACTCAGGATGCGGGCACCAGAGCCACCCGCAGTCCGATGCTGTTGCCGCGCTGCACCGCCTTGAACGCCACGCGAAAGGCTGAACGACAATCGGTCGCATTGTCGCCCCAGCCGCCACCGCGCGCGACGCGGATGCTGCCCTCGGCCGGACCCTTGGGATCGGTGACCTTACCTCCCGAATATTTTCCGTACCAGTCAGCGCACCATTCCCAGACATTGCCGTGCATGTCGTAGAGGCCCCAGGCATTCGGTTCCTTTTGCTTCACGGTCTTCGTCGTCAGCCCTTCGGTGTTCTTGAAGTACCACGCCATGTCAGCGAGCTTGCCCGCGTACTCACCCGTGGTTCCGGCGCGGCAGGCATACTCCCACTGCGCCTCGGTCGGGAGGGCATAAACATAGCCGTCTGGGAGACGGCCGGCGGCCCGCTCCCGCTCCGTCAGCTTCTGGCAAAAATCCACCGCTTCCTGCCAGGACACTTTTTCCACCGGGTTCTGGTCGTCCTTAAACTGGCTCGGGTTGTCCGACATCACCGCCTGCCACTGCTTCTGCGTCACCTCCGTGGCACCCAGCCAGAATGGCTTCGAAAGCGTGGTCTGCATCTGCGGCCCCTCGCCGGGATCGCGTCCGCGCTCGGTGGCGGGGCTTCCCTGTTGGAAGCTCCCGGCCGGCAGTGCGACGAGGGTGAGATCCAGGTCCGAAATCACGTGCTTCTCCCCTGCTGGTGCGGCGCCTTGAAGCGGCACCCAGGCGGCGCCCGCGATGATCAGCGCGGCGAACCAGCGGGCGGAACTCCGGTTCCCAGACCGCGAACGGTCCGGCAGCGCAGTGGAAGTCGACTCCGCGCGGCAACCGCGACGAGGAAGGGAGGAAGCAGGGCCCATGAGAAATCGGGAGGAAGGTGAAGGAAGCGAGAAGCCTATTTGCTGCGGAAGAGATCGCTCTGGACAATCTCGTGCACGAGCGACCGAACGCCGAATTCGTGGGGACGGGCCGCGGCGATGATGCGCTCGACCGCCGCTCGATCGCCAAACCGGACGGGCGCCGCCGTCGCGTAGATGACCATCTGACGCGCGAGATTGCGCGCGATGGCAGGTTCGTCCTGGAGCAGCAGCCGCTTGAAGTCGCGGATATCCTTGAAGGTTCGTCCGTCCGGGAGTTCGCCATTCGCTTCCACTGGCAGCGCATAGTGGAACATGAAGGGCCAGCCGTTGATGCCGAAGCCGGGCTCGGGTTCGACGTCCGGCGACTCGGCGCGATAACGATCCCGCCAGCCGCCCATGACATCGAAGCTCTCGAGTGCGAAGCCCGGTCCGTCGATTTTGCGATGACACGCCGCGCAGCTCTCGTCGGCCCGGTGCTTTTCCAGCTGCTGACGAATCGTGACCGCGCCGCGAATATCCGGATCGACTGCCGGAACCGATGCGGGCGGCAGCGGCACCGGCTGGCCGAGGATGCGTTCCACGATCCAGACGCCGCGCAGAACCGGCGACGTGGTCGTGCCGTTGGCCGTGACTTTCAGGACGCTCGCCTGTGTCATCACGCCGCCGCGCGGACTGTCCGACGGCAGGCTCACGCGCCGCATCACCGCTCCTTTGACGCCGGGCACGCCGTAATGCATGGCCAGCCGCTCGTTCAGGAAGGTGAAGTCCGAATGGATGACATTGCGCGCCGGGAGATCGCCCCGCAGTAATTCCGCGAAGAACAACCGGGTCTCCTCCAAGGCCGCATCCTTCAGGGGATCGTCGAGCTCGTAATCATTATACAATGTGCTCGAGGGCGAGGTGTCGTCCATCTTGCGGACGTCGATCCAGTAATCGAGGAAGGCGTCGACGAAGCGTTGGGATCTGGGATCCGACAGCAGCCGCTCGGTCTGCGCCCGGAGGATCCCGGGCCGGCTCAGTTCTCCGCGGGCCGCGAGTTCGCGCAGCGTGAGATCGGGCTCCGAGTTCCAGAGGAAAAACGCGAGTCGGGTCGCGAGCGCAAAGTCGTCCAACCGGCCGGGCTGCTCGTCGATAAAGACAAATCCGGGCGAGGCCAGCACTGCGGTGTAACCCGCCACCATGGACTGCGCAAAATTGTGGCCGGTCTTCATCTCCTGCTGAATCACACCAAGGAAGCGTTGGACGTCGCGCTCCACCACCGGGCGACGGTAGGCGCGCCGCATGAACGAACGCAGCAGGCGGTCGGCATCCTTGGCGGGATCGGCCGACCCGACGTCGACGGAAACTTGCGCCAAGGGCGGACCTCCGCGGCCTCCGCCGCCGGGACCACCCCGGCCGCCCCGCGCGGGGGCCGGCGCAACGTAGTCGAGTTCCAGTCCATCCTGGCCGGCGGGGAGCTTCTTGAGCGGAAGATCGCCGAACAGCTCCCGGTAGCCCGCCCCGGTTGATTCGTCGTAGATGGGGCCGTCGACCTCGATCCATTGGACCGCCACGCCGGGCATGCCATCGATTTGGGCGAGCGGATTGCGGACGCCGTAGAGCTCGCCGGTCGTGCGGCTGCGGTAGAGGCGATTCGGATCCGTCTGGATCACTTCATTCGGCATCAACATCACCTCGAGTTCGCTGACGCTTGGTTCGGGCGTAAAATCGAAGGCCCCGATCCGCCGCTTCTGGCCCCCGGTCTGGCCGTAAACGCCAATGGGCTCATCGCGGCGGCCGACAGTGACGTCGTCGGTATTGGGGCGGAACCATTGGAAGGGAAGGTCCACCGGCCCCTTGGCCGCGCCCGTCCCTTTCCACATCGTGCGGGCAGCGCCGCTGCCCACCCAGATGGTGTAACCGCTGAAACGAATCTTGTAACGCGCCGCCACCGGCGCGCGGAACTGCGTCCAACTGTATCCGCCGAAGTCGGCGAACGTGCTGGCCACTTTGCCGATGGCTTCCTGGTTGCGGATCTCCGGCTCGGCCTCGCCGACCGTCAAGGGTGCCCGCCCAGCGCGGACATCGGGCTGGCCGCGGCTGTGCAGGACCGGAAAATTGGTGCGCTCCGGCGAGGTGTTGAATTCCTGGAGCTGAAAGTTGCGACCGAGCGCAGGTTCGTCGCGGGCGTAATAGCGCTTCGTGGCGCGCGCCGGACGATCGAGCTGCGCGCTCATAGCCTGCCGCATGGCGTAGTCCGCGGCGCTCATGTAGCGCGCCATGTGCACATGCGACACATCGAGCGCGCGGCTGACCTTGTTGTACCGAAACGCCTCACCGTCCTCGGGCAACTGCGACTTGATTTGGAGCCAAGGCGCCTGCAGGAGGTCGCGCAGGGCGTTCTCGTACTCGTAGCGATTGAGCCGCCGCTGCGTGGCCCGCCCCGTGATGGCGGTTTTTTCCCGTTCGAACGCGGTGAGGGAATCAGCCAGCCCCGCCACAAAGGGCGTCAGCTCGGCGGCAGCCGGACGGCGTTTCTCCTTCGGCGGCATATCGCCAGCCTGGATGCGGTCGTGCACCTTCACCCAGGTCAGGAAATTGGCCGGATCGTTCGGGGCGAACGTCAGGTTCGTGAGATCAAGCCCGGCCTCCTTGTCGACGTCGTTGTGGCACGAGGAACAGTGACGATCCGTGAAGGCGGTGCGCTCGGCGTCCGTCGCCGCCACGACCGCCACCGGCCCAAGGGCCACGACCCAAGTGGCCACGCTCAGGGCCAGGCTGGTCACGGAAAGATTCGGGAAGGAAAGTGATTTCATGGGGAAACGAGTCCGCCGCAGCAGAGGGAAAAAACGGCCGGTGTCCGCACCCGCGAAGTCTTCGATCCGGTTCGCCTGGGGCAGCCGGAGCTCAGGTCATTTCCAAGCCGCGCATCGTGCCGGTGGACGAGGCGAACTTGTCCGCCTCGATCCCCATCCGGTGAAGCATCGACACGAAGAGATTGGGCAGCGGGTAATTGTAGGTCGTGTCGAAGACCAGATGCTGGCCGTGCTTGAAGCCGCCGCCGGCAAAGATCATCGGCATGTTGGTCGTCACGTGCTTGTTCGCGTCGCCGAAATTCGAGCCATAGAGCACCATCGTGCGATCGAGCAGGCTTTCCTCACCCTCGCGCACGCCCTTCAGATCCTTGAAGAGATCGGCCAGCAATTTCATGTGCAGGAGATCGATCGCCTTCAACTGGGTCAGCTTGTCGTCCGCTTTGCCGTGGTGGGAGAGGTTATGATAACCCTCGTTGATCGGCACATTGGGGATCTCGAGCACCGGCGTGGCCACGCTGTCCAGCATGAGCGTGATGGCCCGCGTGGAGTCAGTCTCGAAGGAAAGCCGGGCGAGATCGTACATGACCTTGACCTTGCCCATGTACTGCGCAGGGCTCGCCGGATCGACGGGCGCCGGCGCGGTTACCACCGGCTTCGGCTTCTGCTCCCAACCTCGCGACGCCTGGAGACGATGCTCAAGATCGCGGACACTCGTGAAATATTGATCGAGCCGATCGCGATCCTCGGCGCCGAGGTCGGCCTGCAGGTCCTTCGCCTGACCAGCGACGGCATCGAGGATGCTGCGACCGGTATCCAGCTTGCGAATCTGCTTCTCCACCTGCGCCGGAGTGCCCTGCAGGAAAAGCTGCTTGAAAACCTCGGCGGCTTTTTCCTCCGGCGGAATGGCCACACCGGTGCCGGTGCACGAGAGACTCCGCGCCCGGGTGTTCACCGCCAGAGTCAGGGACGGGAAGCGCGTCAGGATGCCGATTCGTTCGCCGATGAATTGATCGAGCGAGATCGTGTTGCGGAACGAACTGCTCGCGGGATGCGGCGCCGCGGTGAGAAAGGCGACGTCAGCCGGGTGGCCGCCATCGACGTTCGGATGCGACACGCCGCTGAACACCGTGAAATCGCTCCGATACTCCATCAACGGCTCGAGATACGGCGACGGCTTGTAGTCGCGGCCACTGCCTTCCGGAAAGAAATTCCAGGACAGCAGACCGAGATTGTTGCAGATGCCGAGCACGCGCCGGGGTCGGGCGGCCGGGGCGAGGGGCGAGGATGTCTCCGCCGCCCGGGCAAACGTCGGCAGCATCGTGTTGAGAAAGGGAAGCGAGAGGGCGACGCCGGCGCCCTGCAGGAACCGACGGCGATCCAGCGGACGGCGCGTGGCGATGAAGGGACCGTAGGATGAGGAAACGGAAGGTGTTTTTTTCATGGGATGTTCCGCCGGGCGGAGGTGGGGGCTGCGGGCCCGGGATGATAATCGAGGCGCGGGACGCCGGCTACTTGTTCAGGAAAAGATCACTTTGGACGATCTGGTGCACTAACGTCCGCACGCCGTAGCCGCTCGCGCGGCTGCCCTCGAGAATCTTCTCCAGGGCCGCCCGATCCCCGAAGCGAACCGCGGCGGCGGTGGCGTACGTGGTCAGTTGCCGGGCGAGATTCCGTGCGATCTGGGTCTCATCCTCCAGCAGCAGCCGCTTGAAGCTGCGAATGTCCGAGAAGCTGCGACCATCCGCCAGCTGGCTGCCGGCCTCCACCGGGAGGGCATAGTGGTAGGCATAGGCCCAGCCATTGATGCCGAAGCCCTTTTCGGGATCGGCGTCCGGCGACTCGGCGCGGTACCGATCGCGCCAGCCCCCCATCACGTCGAAATTCTCCAGCGCGAAACCCGGCGGATCAATTTTTCGGTGGCAGGCCGCGCAGCTTTCGTCCGCGCGATGCTTCTCGAGCTGCTGGCGAATCGTGACGGCGCCCCGAATATCGGGTTCGACCGCGGGCACAGACGCCGGCGGCAGCGGGGCCGGCTGGCCCAGGATGCGCTCGGAAATCCATACGCCACGCAACACTGGCGAGGTCGTCGTACCATTGGCGGTGACCTTCAGCACGCTGGCCTGCGTCATGAGGCCGCCCCGCGGGCTGTTCGCCGGCAGCGTCACCTTGCGCATCTTGACGCCCGTCACGCCGGGCACGTCGTAGTGCTGGGCGAGCCGCTCGTTCAGGAAGGTGAAATTGGAATCGACGACCGTCCGGGCCGGATGGTCGGCCCGCAGGAGTTCGGCGAAGTAGAGCCGGGTTTCGTCCAGCGCGGCATCCTTCAGCGGATCGTCGAGCTCGTAGTCATTGTACAACGTGCTCGACGGCGAGGAGTCGTCCATTTTGCGGATATCGAGCCAGTAATCGATGAACGCATCGACGAACCGGTCTGACTTCGGATCATTCAGCAGCCGCTCGGTCTCGGCCCGCAACACCTCGGGCCGGCGCAGCTGGCCCTTGGCGGCGAGTTCGCGCAGGGCGGGATCCGGTTCGGAATTCCACAGGAAGAACGCCAGGCGCGCCGCCAGGGCATAGTCATCGAGCCGTCCGGGCTTTTCCTCGATAAAGACAAAACCCGGCGAGGCCAGCACTGCGGTATAGCCCGCGATCATCGACTCGGCGAAACTGTGCCCGGTCTTGAACTGCTCGTTGATGACCCCGAGGAAACGCTGCACATCCCGTTCGACCACCGGACGCCGATACGCGCGCTGCATGAAGGTCCGGAGCAGCCGCTCCGAGTCCACTTGAGGATTGGTGGAGACAACGTCGACCGCCACCTGCGTCATCGGAGGCGCACCGCGACCGCCGCCACCACCGGGACCCGCGGCCGGGCGCGGCAGCGACGCCACGACGTCGATCTCGAGGCCGTCCTTGCCGCGCTCGAGGCGCTGCAAGGGAAGATCGCCGAACAGGAGCCGGTAACCGGCCGTGCTGGATTCGTCCTGGATCGGACCGTCCACTTCCATCCATTGCATCGCGAAGCCCGGCATCCCGTCGACCTGCGCCAGCGGGTTCCGGCTGCCGAAAAGCTCGCCGGTCACCCGCAGGCGGATGAACCGCGCGGCATCGGCCTGGATGACTTCGTTGGCATTGAGGACGACCTCGAGCTCGCCGATCGTGGGCTCGGGTTGGATATCGAACATGCCGATCCGACGTTTGACCCCGCCAAGCTGGGCGTAGACGCCAATCGGTTCACCGCGCCGACCTTGGGAAACGTCATCCACGTCAGGCCGGAACCACTGCAGCGCGAGGTCCACGGGCGCCTTCGCCGCGCCAGTCCCCCGCCATTGCGTGCGGTTGGAACCGGGGCCGACCCAGATCGAATAACCGCTGAAGCGAATCTGGTATCGCCCGGCGACCGGCGTGCGGAACTGACTCCAGCTATAGCCGCCGGCGTCACTGAAGATGCTCGCCACCTTGCCCAGGGCCTCGCGATTCCGCGTCTCGGGATCGGCTTCACCGACCGTGAGCGGCTCCTGGCCAAGCCGGACAGCGACCTGGGCCTTCGAGTCGAGCACCGGGAACGTGAGCCGATCCGGATAGGAGTTGAACTCGTGCAGTTGGAAGTTCCGCAGGATGCCGGGAATGTCACGGCTGTAGTAGCGCTTCGTCGTGCGCGGAATCCGCTGCAGTTGAACGCTGATGGCCTGCCGCATCGCATAGTCAGCGGCGCTCATGTAACGGGCCATGTGCACATGGGACACATCGAGGGCCCGGCCAAGCTTGTTGAAGCGGAAGGCCTCGCCGTCCTCCGGCAGCTGGTTCTTCACCTGAAGCCACGGCGCATGGAAAAGATCACGCAGGGCATTCTCGTACTCGTAGCGATTCAGCCTCCGCTCGGTGGCTCGTCCGTCCTTGGCCGATTTGGCCAGATCGTGGGCGGTGAGCCCGGTCGCGAGGCCGGCGAGAAATGGCGTCACCTCCGCCGGCGTGGGCCGCTTCTTCTCCTTCGGCGGCATCTCCCCGGCCTGCACGCGATCATGAACCTTCACCCACGTCAGAAAATTCGCCGGATCGGCCGGGTCCAAGGTCAGGGTCGTGAGATCGAGCCCACCCTCCTTGTCGACGTCGTTGTGACACGACGAACAGTGGCGATCGGTGAAGTCCGCCGCCGACTCCACCGGGGTGGCGGCGTAGCCCGAAACCACCCCAGCCAACAGCCCAGTCACCAGCCGAAGCCCGGGGGTGCGGCTTGGCACGGAGGAAAAGGCCGGGAGCGACATGAGCAGGCGGGGCATGGCAAGGGAGGACAGGGACCGAGGGGGACGCACCGAGCGTTAGCTTAAGCGGTCCACTCCGGGGCGCAACCCGCGGATGCTGGGGGCGGAAGCGCGGCGTTGGTTCATGACGAAGGCGAATCGGTCTCGGCCGGTAAGGCGCCCGCCCCACCGACCGACGCCGAAGATTCAGCAAGGCTTAGAAGGTCAGTTTCGCCGACAGCATGTAATTCCGCGGCATGATGACCGAGGGATTTCCCGGCACCGTCTTGTTCGCGGGCGTGGTCCAATCGCCGTTGAGCGGCACCTGCTTCGTGGGACCCGTCGCGGCGGAAGTGCCGAGGTTGCCGTAGATCGGCTTCTGCCAGTCGAAGAGGTTGTCGATCTGGAGATCGATCTGCACCGTCTTCGGTGTCATCTTGCGATGCTCCCGCAGCGTGAAGGTGTAGGACATGGTTCCAACCGCCTTGTAGAAGTCATTGCCGTACACCGGGGTGTACTGGTTCACCTCGGGGTTATCGATGGCGAGGTTCGGATTGTTCGGGTCGGGAATCGTGTCACTGCCGCGGAAGCCAACGACCTGGCCGGAGCGGTAGTTTAGCGCGAAGCCGACGCGCAGCCCCTTCAGCTTGCCATTGCGGAAACGATAGTCGCTCGCGACGTTGCCAACCCATTCGGCTTGGCCGGTCTGGAGCTGCGGCAGGGTGCCGAGGACATTCGGCATGACCGTTTGCTGCAGGGTATTCCACGCGTTCGCGGCCGCCGTGACGCGCGTCTGGTTGATCTTCGCCGGGTCGTTCAGTGCCGGATTGATGAACGCGACGTTGTCGGCTCCGATGATCACACCGGCATCGGCGAGGATCTGGCGGATCACGGACTCGGTGTCCTTGTAGTATTGGATCATTTCCGGATACCGGTCCGTGATAATCGGAGTCGTCTTGGCGAGGTTGAACGTCGTGCGCCAATTGGGCGTAAAATTCGCGGTCAGCTCGGATTCGTAGCCCTTGGTGTTCGACGTGACGGTGGACTGCACCGCGAACGTGAACGTCTTGAGGCCGCGGATGTTCGAGCCGTTTTCGCTCAAGTCGCCGATGATGGGGGCGTTGGCGATGCTGCTGTAAGCACCGGTGAAGCCGCCAACGGCCGTGACGCGCGCACCGACCTGGCTGGCATCGTAGGCTCCGAAGCTGAACGACATCTTGCCGTTCGGCAGGGTGACGCGGACACCATAGTCCTGACCGTCAGACGTTGTCACCTTGCCGAGCGTACCGTCGATCAGCGGGGTGGTGCCTTCGGACAAGTCGTAGGTCTGGCTCTTGTTTCCATAGACCCCGAGCCAGGGCAGCACGTTGATCACCGCACCGGTGGTGTAGGTGTTCACGTTGTTATAGACGATGGGAACACTGAAGTCGTCGCGAAAGCGGTCGTTGGCGTACTGCGCGAGCGGAGTGGGCACTCCGCCGACGACAGACGTCGGCCGGACAAACGCACCGTCTTCCGGTCCAATGACAGCGCCGCTCGCGTTTTTGGGAAAATAGCGCAGGCCCCAGTAATCCTGGGGCGGCAACGGCCGGTAGGTCAGATAGGAGCCATCCCAGCCAGCCGGCATGCGTCCGGCCTGGAGGAAGCGGAGCTGCTGGTACTGCGTGAGATCCCGACGGAAGGCGCCGATCAGGACCAGGCGATTCTTGAAGAGATC
>CAINHV010000109.1 GCA_903848965.1 uncultured Opitutia bacterium
AGGCGGAGAGAGTTTAGAAAAACTACTTAATGGTTTACCCAGCGGCGTTAATTTCTAGGTTGGGCATTACAACGCCAGCTAATCATGCAGATCGAGAACTTCAAAATCTTCGCCGACTTGGTTGAAACCAAGAGCTTTTCAAAATCGGCGAAGTTGAATGGCATCACGCAGTCCGCGGTGAGCCAGCAGGCCCGCGCGATGGAACGCCATTTCAAGGCGCTGCTCGTTGATCGCAGCCAGAAGCAGTTCCAGCTGACGCGCGAGGGCCAGGGGGTATACGATGCCGCGAAGGAAATGCTGCACACCTACGAGAAGCTCCTCTCGGAGATGCAGGAGATGAAGAAGGTGATCAGCGGCACCATCCGGATCTCGACGATTTACTCCATCGGGCTCCACGAGCTGCCGCCCTTCATCAAGAAGTTCCTGCACGACTTTCCCTCCGTCAATGTGCGGGTCGAGTACCGTCGCTCGAACCTCGTGTACGAGGACATCCTGCACAACGCCGTCGACTTCGGCCTCGTCGCCTTTCCCATCCGCCAGCGCCAGATCGAGGTCCTGCCGTTCCGCAACGACCATCTCGTGCTTATCACCCATCCGCAGCATCCGCTCGCGAAGCGCACGGAGATTGAGGTGAAGGATCTCACCGGGCAGAAATTCATCGGCTTTGATCCCGACATCCCGACGCGCAAGGCGGTCGACCAGATTTTCCGCGAGCACAAGATCGAGATCGAGCCCGTGATGGAGTTCGACAACATCGAGACGGTGAAGCGCGCGGTCGAAATCGATCACGGCATCGCCATCGTCCCGCAGGCGACGGTTGTCCAGGAGTCGAGGCAGGGCACGCTCGCGGTCCTCCCGTTCAAGGGACGCGAGTTCACCCGCCCACTGGCGATTCTCCACCGGAAGGGCCGCGTCCTGACGCCGGCGATGAAGAAATTCATCGAGACCCTCGGTCTGGATTTGCCGGATTCCCGGGCTTCCTCGACCACGGCGACCCGCACGCCCCGCGAATCCGAGTACTCCGCGACGGCCTGACCTGTCGGGGAAGAAAATTTGCGGCGCCGGCAGGAAACGTCACATTCCTGTCCTCATGACGCGTTCCTCCCTTTCCCTTGGCGTGGTGGCATTGTTGGCCGGCTTGTTCGCCGGCTGTTCGCCGACGAAGGAAAAGGAGCCTTCGCTGCCCAAGGTGGCCTCGGCGTCGCTGGGCGCGCTGCCGGTCATCGGCCCCGCCCCGGTGTGGTCGCTGAAGGATGTCAACGGGCAGGTGGTCAGCTCCGATCAGTTCAAGGACAAGATTGTGGTCGTCGACTTTTGGGCGACCTGGTGCGGGCCCTGCAAAGTCGAGATCCCCGGCTACATCGAGCTGGCGAAGAAATACGGCCCGCAGGGACTCGTGATCGTGGGAATTTCGGTCGACCAGGCCGGACCGGAGACCGTGAAGGAATTTGTCGCGAAGAACGGTATTACCTATCCGATCGTGATGTTCGATGACAGTGTCATTGCCGCCTTCGGTGGCATCGAGGCCATCCCGACGACCTTCCTGATTGATCGGACGGGCCAGATTCGCGACCGCAAGGTGGGCGCCGAGCACACCGCGGAGTACGAGAAAAAGATCCTCGCGCTGCTGAAGTAAGCTGGCCGATCGGATTTTCGATTTTGGATGCTGAGGTCGCTTTGCTCGGTACCTCGATTTTCGATTGGGCCCGGCGCGAGCGCCGGGCCCAAAAAACCCCGAAAGTGCTCCGCACTTTCGCCCGGAAAACGGCACAGCCGTTTTCCAAGCAGAAGGGGCCGGCGATAACCCCTTAACGCCGGCCCCACTTTTTTCTGCTCCGGCCCTGCGACCGGTATCCAAACTACCCAACACTATGTTCAGGTAGTGCGGGTAATTTAGCAGCGTTCGTGCCAGCCAGCCGGCGCCCGCGCGACAGGCGAACTTTCCAGCGTCGGCCCGCGATGCATGAGTCAAATTCACGAACCCGGCCGACTTCCGCCCCAATAGCGCAGCTATTCTGGCCTCGAGCAGCGCGAGGGCGAAGCCCCCCACGCTGCTAGTCGCGGGCGAAGTTGGTGATCTTGGTCAATTCGTCGGCGATCTCGCGGTCGTTCCGGCAATGAGGGGTCTTTTTCTGGCCACCCCAGCTATTGCGGAAACGCAGCCAGTGCTCGAAGACCCCCGGCATCACGAGCCGGACGGTCGGCGCGTCGATATTTCCGCCCTTTCGCCGGGTGGCATAGTGGGGGTTGAGCCGCTGCAATTCCGCATCCACCTGGGCGGCGATCGGCGGCCCGATTGGCGTCTGCCGCGTGCCAGGCCGGAGTTCGATCCACCACTCGTGGGCGCCGCGGATCTGGCCCGTCAAATTGTCGCTGAACAGCGGGGCGACGTGGTAGTTGACCAGGCTCCAATCCGAACGCTCGCAGACGGCCAGGAGGGCTTCCATGAGCTCGCGCTCGGACACCCGCTCACCGAAGGCGCTGAGCCGCAGGCTGGTGCGACCCACGTAGGTGAAGCGGGGTGGCTCAACCGAGGTGAAGCGGATCACGTCGCCGAGGACGTAGCGGGCGAGCCCGCCGGGCGTGGTAAGCAGCGGGACGTAGTCCTGGCCGGCCTTTACGTCGGCGAGCGGAACGGCCTTGGGACCGAGTTGCTCCAGGCGGGTCTCGTCGAACTCGTTCGCCGGCAGAAATTCGTAAAACACGCCGGTGTCGGCCATCAGCCGCAGGCCCGCGGCCGGTTCGGCATCCTGGGCGCCGAGAAAGGCTTCGCAGGCCGGATAGACCTCGTGGAATTTTACGTTGGGGACCAACACGTGCCGGAGTTCGCGTTGAAACGGCGCGATCGGGACGCCTCCGTGGACCAGGCATTCCAGATTCGGCCACAGGACCTGAAGATTGGGGGCGCGGCCGTGGCGCGCGGTGGTTTCGCGCAGCGCCTCGGCGAACTGGAGGACCCAGTTGGGCAGACCCGCCAGCAGGGAAATGTCCATGGACGTCGCGCGGGCCGCGATCGCCTCGAACTTCGACAACCCTTCAGTCATCTGCGCGATGGCGGACGGGGGTTCGAGGAAGTGTTTCTCGGCCGCGAGCGAAAGGCCGAGGGCCAGGATGCCGCCGAGTTCGGTGGCGTAAGCCTCCCGGGATTTTGCCTCCGGGAGCGGGGCGAGGGCAGTGACCCCGCCGAGAAAAAGGTGCCGGCCGGAAAAAACCCCGGCATGGCCGACGCGGGCGGTGTAATAAAACAGCGCGTCGTGGAGCGCCCGGCGAAAATGGGCGAGCAGCGCGGCCGGCACGGGGATGAGTCGCGGCTGCCCCGTGGTCGTGCCGCCGGTGGCCGCGAAGAAGGCGCAGCGCCCCGGCCAGAGCACATTTTCCTCGCCCTGTCGCATCCGGCGGATCGCCGGGGCGAGCTGGTCATAGCCACGGACCGCCACGCGCGTCCGGAACGCATCGTATCCGGCGCCCGCCTCGAGTCCTGCCTCCCGCCAATAGGGAAGCGTAGCGAGCTGCTGCTGAAGTCGGACGAAGGTTGCCCGCTGGGCCGCCGGGCCCCCGGTTTTATTGCGCAGCCGCGCCGCGGTCAAAGCCGTTCGCGCGCTGGCGCCAAACGTGAGCAAACTTTTCGGCCAGACCGGCATGGAGCGCGATGCAGCGCACGCGCGCCGTGCGGCAGCGGCAAGCGAATTAAACGGCGGCAGGGATTCTTACCTCGTATTAGCCGGCCCTCCGCGCTGGATTCGCGCTTCGCCCGCGCTCCCTTTTCGCTACCAGAACACCTTCATGCCGCTGCCGCCCATTGTATTCGAGGATGACGCCCTCGTGGTTTTCGACAAACCGAGTGGAATGCTGGTGGCCCCGGACCGCTGGGATAAAAAGCGCGAGAACCTCATGGGCCTGGTGCATGCCCATCCCCGTTTCGGACCGACGGTGGCCAACGTCCACCGGCTCGATGCCGACACGAGCGGGCTGCTCCTTTGCGCCAAGTCGAAGCAGGCCCTCGATTTTCTCAGCGGCCAGTTTCAGTCCAAGACC
>CAINHV010000110.1 GCA_903848965.1 uncultured Opitutia bacterium
GCTGGCCGATTGCTCCGAGCGCGATCCCGCGCTCACCGAACTCTACATTGTCGAGGGCGACTCCGCCGGCGGCTCCGCCAAGCAGGGCCGCGACCGCCGCTTCCAGGCGATCCTCCCGCTGCGCGGCAAGCTCATCAACACCGAGAAGGCCCGGCTCGACAAGGTCCTCTCCAACGAGGAAATCCGGACGCTCATCACCGCCTGTGGCACCGGCATTGGCGAGGGCGACGAATCCGTCGGCGGCTTCAACGCCGCGAAGGCCCGCTATCACAAGATCATCATCATGACGGATGCCGATGTGGACGGCTCCCACATCCGCACCCTCCTGCTCACGTTCATCTACCGCCAGATGAAGGGGCTGATCGAGCGCGGCTACATCTACATCGCCCAGCCGCCCCTCTACAAAATCAAGCGCAAGAAGCGCGAGCAGTACGTCGACAACGACGACCAGCTCAACCGCATCCTCCTCGAACTCGGCTCGGAGGACATCGTCCTCGCACGCGTCGCCGACAACCACGTCTTCGCCCCCGCCGCGATCGACAAAATCGTCGAGAGCCTCGCCGCGCTCGAGAAACTCGGCGCCGGTGTCACCCGCTATGGTGCCGAACTTGCCGAGTATCTCGACACCCACGAGCCCGCGACCCTCGCGCTCCCGCGCTACGTCGCCCGCATCCGCCAGGGCAACCAGGAGAGCCACGAGTTCCTGCGCGACGAGGCTGCGCGCGCGAAGTTCCTCGAGGCTCACCGGCTCAACGCCGATTTGACCGAGCAGGTCGAGCCGCCCGCGGCCAACGGCGAAGGCGGCACGGCGAATCCCTTCCCGACGGAGAAGAAACCCGCGGCCGCCCAGAAGCGCGTCACGATCCACGAGATCTTCGAGAGCACGGAAATGTCGAAGCTCCTCAAGGCGATTGCCGCCACGGGCCTCGACATCACCACGTTCACGACGACCGAGCAGACCCGTTTCACCATCACCGAGAATGCCGGCCAGAAGAGCGAAGCGAAGACGGAGCTCCACGGCCCCCTCGAGATCGTGTCCCAGATCCGCGCCAACGGCCGCAAGGGCCTCAGCATTCAGCGCTACAAGGGTCTCGGCGAAATGAACCCGAAGCAGCTCTTCGAGACGACGATGGATCCGGACAAGCGCCGTCTCCTCAAGGTCAACATCGACGACGCCGCGAAGGCCGACGCCTTGTTCACCCTCCTGATGGGCGACGAAGTCCCGCCCCGCCGCCAGTTCATCGAGGACAACGCGCTCAACGTCCAGTTCCTGGACGTGTGAGCACCAGTAGAGAGTAGCGGGTAGTGAGTAGCGAGCATGTCTGACAAATCTCAGTCTTTCCGGCAGGTGATCGCGTGGCAGAAGGCGCATGCCTTCACACTGGCGATCTACCAGGCGACCGAGGGCTTTCCGAAACACGAGATGTTCGGACTCACTTCTCAGCCGCGCCGCGCCGCTGCCAGCATCCCAGCCAACTTCGTGGAAGGTTTTCGCCAAAGGACCGTCCCCGACAAGTCCCGCTTCTACAACATCGCGCAAGGGTCCGCGGATGAATGCCTCTATCACCTAATCCTAGCGCACGATCTTCGCTACACCGACACCGTCGCTCTCCAAAGTGACGTCGAAGAGGTCTCGCGATTGCTTCAAGGCTACCGCAACGGCCTCGCCCGCTCCCAGGATTAGGCACCTCGCCTCGCGCTACTCGCTACCCACTACCCGCTACTCGCTACTTTCCTGTGTATACCGCCAACGAGAAACTCTCCTCCGCCAACATCACGGACATAATGCAGACGGCTTACATCGAGTACTCGATGTCGGTCATCATCTCGCGTGCCCTGCCCGATGCCCGTGACGGCCTGAAGCCGGTCCAGCGCCGCGTCCTCTATGCGATGCTGCGCGAGGGTCTCCTGCACAACCGCCCGTTCGACAA
>CAINHV010000111.1 GCA_903848965.1 uncultured Opitutia bacterium
GTGGCCACGATTGATCCCGCCGCGGTCGGCGCAGTCGCCGCTCCGGGCGGTTCCGCGCCCGCCCCCGCCGCTGCGACCAAAGTGACGGAAGGGACCAACTCGCCGGCGGTCCGCCGCCTCGCGGGCGAAACCGGCCTCGATCCCGCCACCGTCGCCGGCACCGGCAAGGCCGGCCGCGTCACCAAGGGCGACATGCTCACCTCCTTCGCCAAGGCTTCGGAGGCCGCGGCCTCCACGTCGGGCGCTCCGGCCTCCACGACGGCGGCTCCGGCCTCACCGCCCGCGGTCGGCGCCGCGCGTCCGGCAATCGAAAATCCAATATCGAAAATCGAACTTTCCGGTGGGTCGGCGAAGCAGACCCGCCGGAAAATGTCTCCGCTCCGCGCCCGGATCGCGCAGCGGCTGGTTTCGGCGCAGCACGAGGCCGCCATGCTCACGACCTTCAACGAGGTCGACATGTCCGCCGTGATGGCACTGCGCGCGAAATACCAGGACGACTTCGTGAAGAAGAACGGGCTCAAGCTCGGCTTCATGTCCTTCTTCGCCAAGGCCGTCGTGCACGCGCTGCGCGAGGTGCCCGCGGTCAACGCCCAGATCGACGGCGACACGATCATCGAGAACCACTACTACGACCTCGGCATCGCCGTCTCCACCGAGAAGGGCCTGATGGTCCCGGTCATCCGGAATTGCGACGGGCTCGGGATGGCGGAGATCGAAAAGAGCATCGCGGATGTCGCGAAGCGCGCCCGCGAAAGCAAAATCACGCTCGCCGATCTCGAGGGCGGCGTCTTCACCATCACCAACGGCGGCACTTTCGGCTCGATGCTCTCGACCCCGATTATCAACCCGCCGCAAAGCGCGATCCTCGGCCTCCACGCGATCAACGAGCGTCCCGTCGCCGTCAACGGCCAGGTCGTCATCCGGCCGATGATGTACCTCGCGCTCAGTTACGATCACCGCCTGATCGACGGCAAGGAAGCCGTCACCTTCCTCGTGAAGGTGAAGCAGGCGATTGAGGATCCCACGCGGCTCCTGCTCGCGGTCTGAGCAGGGCGCCGCTGCGCCCGTTGAGAGTTGAGGGCTGAGAGTTGAGAGACTCGTTCGCCTTTCGCTCTCAACCCTCAACTCTCAGCTCTCAACTCCATGGATTCCTTCGATCTCATCGTCATCGGCGCCGGCCCGGGCGGCTACGTCTGTGCGTTTCGCGCGGCCCAGCTCGGCCTCAAGGTCGCGCTCGTCGAGAAGCGCGCCTCGCTCGGCGGCACCTGCCTCAACGTCGGCTGCATTCCCAGCAAGGCGCTGCTTCATTCGAGCGAGCACCTCGTCTGGGCCCGCCAGCACGCGGCGGAGCACGGGATCAAGCTGGGCTCCGTGGAAATGGATCTCGCCGCGTTCCTGAAGCGGAAGGACGACGTCGTCACCAAGCTCGTCGGCGGCGTCAGCCAGCTCGCCAAGGCCCGCAAGATCACCGTCGTGACCGGCAGCGCTTCGTTCGTCTCCCCCACCGCGGTCCGCGTCGCGCCGAGCGCCGGCGAGTCGAAGGATCTCACGGCGAAGAACATCGTCATCGCGACGGGTTCCTCGCCCGTGGAACTGCCGTTCATGAAGTTCGACGGCCAGACCGTCGTCTCGAGCGATCACGCGATCTCGTTCAATCCCGTGCCGAAGAAACTCGTGGTCGTCGGCGGTGGCGCCATCGGACTCGAACTGGGCTCGGTGTGGGCCCGGCTGGGCAGCGACGTCACGGTGGTCGAGTTCCTGCCGAAGATCATCGCGACCTACGACGATGACATCGTCCGCAATTTCACCCGGCTCCTGCAGAAACAGGGGCTGAAAATCGAGGTCGGCGCCAAGGTGACCGGACTGCGCGATTCGAAAATCGAGAATCGAGAATCGAAAATGTCCACCGCCACGCTGCTCGCCGAACGCGACGGCAAGCCCCTGGAGTTCGCCGCCGACAAGGTCCTGGTGGCGGTCGGCCGCCGGCCCTACACCGACGCTTTGAATCTGGCCGCTGCCGGCGTGGCGCTGGACGAGAAGAAGCGGGTCCAGGTCGACGGCCATCTCCGCACCAACGTCCCCGGCATCTGGGCGGTCGGCGATGTCGTCGCCGGTCCGATGCTCGCGCACAAGGCCGAGGAGGACGGCGTGGCCGTGGCCGAGTGGATCGCGGGCAAGCCTGGCCATGTTAACTGGGACCTCGTGCCGGCCATCGTCTATACGAGCCCCGAGGTGGCGTCGGTCGGACTCGGCGAGGATGCCGCGAAGGCGAAGGGACTGGCCGTGAACGTCGGCCGTTTCAACTTCGCCGCCAACGGGCGGGCGATCGCCGCTGGCGTCACCGATGGCTATGTGAAGATCATCGCGGACGCGAAGACCGATCGGATTCTCGGCGCGCAGATCCTCGGCCACAACGCCGGCGAGTTGATCAGCGAGATTGTCACGCACATGGAATACGGCGGCAGCGCCGAGGACCTGGCGCGGACAATCCACGCGCACCCGACCATGAGCGAAGCGGTCCGCGAGGCGGGCCTCGCCGTGAGCAAGAGCGCGCTGCACGCGATCTGAACGCCGGGCGTGGACGAGACGCGCCCCGACACACGGGCGTGCGTGCCGTCCTTGTCAGGGCGCGGCTCGTCCGCGCCCATCCTCTCACGACGCCCTTGTTTCAGGGTTCCTGGCCGGTTGCGGACCGTTCAATCGTTTGGATTTCTCGCGGAGGCGCGCACGAGCCGCGCCCCGACATGATGAAATTTCCGGCCAGCCCCGCACCCCATCGACAGACGGAACGGCTGCGTCTTGGGCGCAACTCTCTCGTAGGCGCCGTCTATTTTGTCACGTTTGTGACGACAGATCGCACTCCCTGGCTGGCGACCCCAACCGCGACGCAAGCGCTGCTGAAGGCGCTGCGGACATGGCACGAAGAACACGACGGCTCCGTTCTCGCAGCGTCGGTAATGCCCGACCACGCACACGTCTTGTTCTCACTCGGTTCAAAGCTCGAGGTTGGTCGGTGCGTGTCCCGATGGAAAGCTGTTGCTCAGCGTCTCAGCGGTTATCCCGGGAAGTGGCAGCGCGACTTCTGGGAGCATCGACTCCGCGACGTCGAAGGCTGGGAAGACTACGGGCTCTACATCTTTCTGAATCCCTATCGTGCGGGATTGTTGCGACACGGAAGCTGGCCGGGTTGGTGGGCACCGGAGGCGGGTTGGTTTCGATTCCTCGGCTGCCTTGAACCGGACGGCGGACCGCCGACGGAGTGGCTCGCGTGGTCAGATGATCGGTTCGCGAACATCACGACCAGCGAATGACGTTAGGAATTCGGGCGTGGACGCGCCACGCCCCTACACGAGGGAATCCGACGCGTGTGCGGCTCGTGCAGGGGCGCGGCTCGTCCGCGCCCGATCTGGAAAGGGGATCCTGAAGAAGCACGCGCCCAAGGTCCCCTCTGGAGAGGGGTGGCGCGCAGCGCCGGGGTGTGTCCCGGCATTCGGCCCACCATGAGGGTTCCGATCCGACCCCGCGCATTCAGCGTCCCGTCCGCCCCTAAAACGTCAGCCCGACCGACACGTTGAAGCTGCGCCCGTCCGACGGCCAGACCCCGGGGCCGGGATAGAAGAGCGGGCGCTTGGTGAAGTACTGCCGGTCGGTGACGTTGTTGGCGTTGAACTTAATCGTGAGGTTGTCGCGGGCCTTGAGGCTCACGCCGAGATCGAGGAGACCGTAGGAGGGCACGAGCCCGACCGATCCGGTCGCGGACGGTACCACGGTGTTCAGCGCGTCGGCAAAGGTGCGGCCGACATAACTGTAGAGCGCGGTGAAGCTGACGCGGCGCCATTTCAAAGTCGCGCCGTTGCGCGAGGTCCACCGCGGGGCGCTTTCCACGTCATGGCCGCTGACATCGTAATTGGCCGTGCCGACCGCAATACGGGCGGTGCCGTAGCGGGCCACCAGATACGAGGTCGAGGTGAAGACGGACAGGCTGACCGCGGGAGGCAGCGGAAGGCCGGCCTCGACAAAGACCTCGGCGCCGCGGCTGCTCGAATCGCCAATGTTGGTTTGGTAAATGTACAGATTGCCGGCGGCGTCGTTGAGCGAGAGCTTGCCGAGCCGGTTGTCGTATCGGACGTGGAAGACGCCGACATCCCACCGCAGGAATTTCCAGTCGCCGCGAAACCCCGCCTCGAGGTTGTAGCCCTTGGCATCCTTCAGGTTTCGATCGGCCCGATCGTAGACGGTGCCGGGAATGATATCCTTGAAGATGACCGGGCGGTAGGCCTGCGACCATCCGGCGTAGACGTTCTGGTGGCCGCCCAGATCGTACTCCAGGCCGCCCCCGAAGAGGGCGTAATCGTGATCGATGCGGTTGGGCACCACGTCCCCAGGCAGATAGGTGACCACGCCGCTCATCCGGGACCCTCCTTGCTCGACCCGCGCACCGGCGTTGAGCGAAAGGTGCGGCAGGATCTTGAAATTGTTTTCGACAAAGTACGCCGAGTTTCGGGTCTTGAAATGCAGATCGCGTCCCCACGTCGGATTCACCCGGGCCAAGTTGAAATCATAACCCGTCGTCCCCCGGCCGACTTGCTGCCGATGGAGATCGTTGTTCATCCACTGGCCTCCGACGAGGAGCGAGCCGGCCCGTCCACCCAGGGTGTAACGGTGCAGCAAGCGCAACTCGGTCGTGTAACTATTGAAGTGATCGAGATCGATCTGGCGGTTCGCCGGCTGGCCGGTCACCGGATCCACGGCATCCGGGACCGTGGCGGGGCGATCGAAGAGCACGCTGTTGCGGTCGCCCAGGACGGCGGACGTCACCCACCGGACTTGGGTGTGCTCGCCGAGTTTGAGATCCCCGCTGACGGACGGGATATTGATGTCGGGATTGAAATAGCTGCGCTGGCGGGTCGACTGCCGCGGGTTGGCCCGGAACATCGCATCCGTCAGCGGACCAGGCAGACGATAAACGTAGGAGGAGCGGGCCCACTCGGCCTTGAGCGTGAGGTTCTCGGAGAACGCCCAGCCCAGCGTCACCTGGGCGGAATCCGACTCGCTGCTGGCATTCTCCCGATAGCCGTCGGAGACGCGCCGGTTCTGGTAGGCAGAGTAGGAAAATTTCCCGATCGTGCCGCCGATGGCGTTGTAGGTGGCGCGCAGGCCGAAGGAACCGAGGGTGTTGATCGTCTCGAAGACGAACGGCCGGTTCCGCGGCGGCTGCTTGCCGACGTAGTTCAGCATCCCGCCGAACTGGGCGCCGTACTGCAGGGAGCCCGTTCCCCGCACCAGGTTGATCCGCTCGATGCTCTCCATCGGCATGCTGTAATGGCTGGCGGGATACCCATACATGTCGGAGTTGGTGATCACGCCGTCCTTGCGGAGGTTGAACTCCCACCCGCGATGCGGATCCAGCCCGCGGGCCGCGATGTTGATCTGGTTGCCCGCGCCATCCATGTCGTAGACGAAGACGCCGGGGACCTTCGCGAAGATCTGCCGGCCGGTCTTCTCGGCGATGCTGGCATTCAGCGACACGACATCGATGACCTCGTTCTTCTTCCCGGCGTGGATGTAGGTCCCCTGCACGGGTTCGAGCCGGAAGATGTCGGGCGTGGAGGCCGCATCCGACACCACGACCTGGTCCATCTTCACGAGATCGGCCGGCGCCGCCTGACCACGGGACAGGAGAGCGAAGGCGACCAGCAATACCAGGGCGGAAGCAAAGCGGAGCATGGAAGTACGGGAAAAGTGTCGGCCCTCAAATGGGCCGCAACCGTATTTGAACTGGAGCGGGAGGCGGGGCCCGTTGCTCGTAGCCACGA
>CAINHV010000112.1 GCA_903848965.1 uncultured Opitutia bacterium
CGGGCGTGGACGAGCCACGCCCCTACATTCGGATTCCGTAAGGGCGCGCCTCGTGCGCGCCGGCGACGTCTTGCCGTCTACACGCCAAATCAAAACGTCAGCTCGCGCCGGGCGCCAGGCCGCGTTCGGTCCCTCGCGCGAAAGTCAGCAGCCGCTGAAACTCGCCGCTCGAGGCCTCGGCATGGGCGGCGATCCGCTCCAAGGCCTGCGTGCGATTGAGCCCGTCGCGATAGAGAATCCGGTGGAGCTGCTTCACGCGATCGATCTGCTCCGGCGTGAATCCGTTGCGCTCCAGCCCGACCTTGTTGACTGCGCGGACCTCCGCCGGCGTCCCATCGGCGATGAAGAACGGCGGGAGGTCATGAACCAATTTGGCCGTGGCCGACAGCATCGCATACGCCCCGAGCCGGCAGAACTGGTGAATGCCACCGTAACCGCCAATGACCACGTGGTCCTCGACCTGGACGTGCCCCGCAAGGACCGCGCCGTTGCTCATCACGATATGGCTGCCGAGCACGCAGTCGTGCGCGACGTGGCAGCTGGCGAGAAGGACATTGTCGGATCCGAGACGCGTCAGGTCGCCGTCATTGGTCGCGGCATGGATCGTGACATACTCACGGAAGACATTGCGATCGCCCACGCGCAATCCGGGCCGGCCGCCCTTGAACTTCAGGTCCTGCGTCTTGCCGCCGATGCACGCGTACGGGAAGACTTCGCAACTGCGGCCCAGGACGGTGTCGCCCTCCACCGAAGCGTGATGATGGAGCCGCGTGCCGTCGCCGAGTGTCACGCCCGCACCGACGAACGCATATGCGCCCAGCTCGACGTCCGTCCCAAGCTGGGCGCCGGGCTCGATGATGGCGGTCGGATGAATCGTCGCCGCCATTCGGTCAGTCGATCTCGGAGTTATCCACGAGCGCGAACATCAGGTCGGCGGACGAGGTGACTTGGTCGTTCACGCGGCACTCAGCCTCGGCCATGCCGATCTTGTTACCGCGGCTCTTGGTCATCTTCACATGGATCATCAGTTGATCCCCCGGTCGCACCGCCCGGCGAAACTTCACCTTGTCGCAGCTCATGAAGAGCGCGGTTTTGCCCTCGATGGACATCCGGCGCATCATCAACACGCCCGCGGCCTGCGCCATCGCCTCGATCTGCAGCACGCCCGGCATCACCGGGTTGCCGGGGTAGTGACCCTGAAAATACGGCTCGTTGATCGAGACGTTTTTCAAGGCCGTGAGCTGGTCCTGGCCCTTGAGCTCGACGACGCGATCCAGCATCAGGAACGGATAACGATGCGGCAGCGCGTCGAGGATCCCGCGGATGTCGATCGACTCCTCGGCTCCGGCCGTCACGGCCGCCTTCTTCTTGCCGCTGTCCTTGGCGCGGGCCTGGAGCTTCGCGAAGAGCAGCTTGGTGAGTTCCGCGTTAATGGCGTGGCCCGGCCGGGAGGCGACGATGTGCGCCTTCAGCGGCATCCCGAGCAGCATGACATCGCCGACAAGATCGAGGATCTTGTGGCGGACGAATTCGTCTTTGAAACGGAGCGGTTCCTTCGAGATGATCTTGTCGCCGCGAATGACGATCGCGCAGTCGAGCGAGCCGCCGCGGATCTTGCCCAGCTTGATGAGTTCCTCGATGTCCTCGTAGATGGTGAAGGTCCGCGCGGCCGCGATCTCCGACTGATACGATTCCGGATCGATCGTAAGGGAGAGGTATTGGGTGTGAAATCCGCGATCGTCCGTCGAGGTGCAGGAGATCTTGAACTCGTCCGACGGCAGCGCGATGACCGAGGAATTCCCGCGTGTCACGGACACCGGCGCATCGAGTTGAAAGTAGACGCGCTCGGCGTCCTGCTCGACCGGTTTACCCTGCGCGATGAGGGACACGAAAGGCCGCGCGGATCCATCCATGATCGGCGGCTCCGAGGCATCCATCTCGACGATGACATTGTCGATCCCGCAGCCGTGCAACGCGCTCAACACGTGCTCGACGGTGTGGATCTTGGCGTGCCCGGACTGGATGGTCGTGGCGCGGACGAGGTCGGTGACCTGATCGACGCGCGGCCGGATTTCGGGCTCGCCGCTGAGATCCATGCGCTTGAACACGATGCCGGTGTTCGCGGGCGCGGGCTTCAGGGTGAGCGTGACTGCATCGCCCGTGTGGAGTGCGCTGCCCTTGATGGAGACCTCCCGCGCGAGAGTGCGTTGTTTCATTGGCTGACCGACTTTCGTCAGCCCGCGCCCTGCAGCGCAAGCGCGGAGATAGCTGGTCGGATACGAATCAGACGGCGCACCGCGCGCCGGCACGAAGTCTGATTTTGGAGGGCGGAAAGTCGACGCGTGGCCGCCGATCCGTCCAGCAAGCCCGCGGCTTGACACTCGCGCGGCCGCCTCCCCACTCTGGATCCTTTCTCGCTCCACATCCGTCAGTCCGCAACGACCTCCGTCATGCCCGCAGCCAACGACATTCGCAAAGGCCAAGTCATCAAGTTCAACGGCGAGCCGCATCTGGTTATGGAAACCCAGCATCGCACGCCCGGGAATCTCCGTGCGTTCGTGCAGATCAAGATGCGGAATCTTCGCTACGGAAAGGCCCTCGACCAGCGTTTCGCGTCGACCGACACCATCGAAGTGATGCCGACGGATCGCCGGACGCTCGAGTTCAGCTATGCTGATCGCGGCACGTTCTCGTTCATGGACCCGGAGTCCTTCGAGCAGATCGATCTCACGGAAACCCAACTCGGCGACGTGAAGCACTATCTCGCCGCCGGCGGCAAAGTGGAGGTGCTCTTTGTCGATGAGCGCCCGCTCTCCGTCGATCTTCCCTCGACCGTCGCGTTGAAGGTGATCGAGTCGGCCGATGGTCTCAAGGGCGACACCGCCAGCAACGTCCAGAA
>CAINHV010000113.1 GCA_903848965.1 uncultured Opitutia bacterium
CCAACTGCCGATCGACACCCACGAGTTGCTGGCCCTGATCGCTCCTCGGCCGCTCTACGTGGCGAGCGCCAGCGAGGACCTCCATGCGGATCCGAACGGTGAATTCCTCGCCCTCAAGGCGGCGGAACCGGTGTATGCGCTCTTTGGCCTGAAGGGGTTGGACGTGGATCGTCAGCCGGCCCCCGATCGCCCGGTGAGCTCAGGGGTGCTCGCGTATCACCTGCGGACCGGCGTCCACGACATCACGGCCTACGATTGGGCGCAGTACCTCAACTTTGCGGATCGGCAGTGGAAGAAGTGAGCGTGGGCGGCTAGGCCGCCGATGCCGCGCCGCGTTTCTGCCGGCGGGGACGATAGACCACGATCAACTCGGGCACGGCGGTGCGCCCGCCGGGCCGGCAACTGATCCGCCGACCAACGAGCAGTTCGTGGCGTTCGTCGGCGCCAGCATACAGGGCGCGGGTCGTGGAATTGTCGTGGTTCGAGATCACCGCGCAGGCCCCACGCAGCGCGGCGTCGCGGCACGCCTTCGCGAGGTCCGCCTGCTCGATCGGCCCAAACGCGGTTTTACTGTAGGCCGTGAAATTCGCGGTGGCGCTGGCCGGCACGTACGGCGGATCGCAGTACACGAAATCGCCCGGACCCGCCGCCGCGATAATGGGCCGGAAGTCCGCGGCCTGAAGTTCGCAGCGGGCGAGCCG
Source organism: uncultured Opitutia bacterium (assembly GCA_903848965.1). Classification (GTDB taxonomy): domain Bacteria; phylum Verrucomicrobiota; class Verrucomicrobiia; order Opitutales; family Opitutaceae; genus ER46. Next base: position 702 of record CAINHV010000113.1, read on the forward strand.
ATCATGAAAGACGGCCATGGGTGCGGCCGGAAATCCCGGGGCCTTGTACCGTCCGAATGGTACATTGAAGCCACCGCGGGAATTGTAGCGGCAGAGGCCGTTGTAGCCGTGCCGGTTCAAGTAAACAAACAGCGCGGCCTTCCGCCGGCGATTGGTCGTCGTGTTGAACTCGGCGCGGCGCTCATAGTACACGACGGCGGAATTCGCGTCCGGAGTGAACAGGCGCTCGCATTGGGCCATGAAGCGTTTTCCGCCGCGCTGCAGTTCGCGATACACGCCCATCAGGTCGGCGTTGCCGTCCGCGAGGATCGCGGCGGGGAAATCGAGGTTGATCGCGACCGCGCCGCTGCCGACGAAGGGCTCGATCAGGCGCTTCGCATCGGTCGGGACAAGACCACGAATGACGGACACCAGCTTCGTCTTGCCTCCCGCCCATTTGAGAAACGTTCGCTGCAACTGCACCGCGCGAAATAGCCCGAGCCGGAAAGATCGGTCAATGGGCTTCGAACAGCGAAGGGTATCTGGGTTGAGCCGGAAGCCAGGAACCGAGTCCCGCTTCATCGCTTTCTGGTTTCAGACTCAGCCGGTCTGAAGCCGGGGCCTCGGTTCACCGGTTGCTCGACACGTCCGCCGCCACCTCCAACGGTTTGAGCATGGCACAAACCGCTCCGTGCACCTATCTCGAAACCTTCGACCAGCACACCGGCGGCTGGTGGGGCTGGGGCGGCAATCATCTCGGTCTCCAGCCCTTGGTGCGGGAGAACGGCGTCGTGACTTCGCGGAGTCCGTGGTGGATCGATTACAACCACGCCCCGCCCGGCGCCGGCTACATCCACATGCTGTACAGCCTGAATCTGCGCGGTCCGTTCTCGGATCATCACAAGGAGATCGCGGGTCCGAACCCCTTTGCCGAGCAGAAGTACCCGCTCGATTTCACCCACGCCCGCGTCTCGGTCCGCGTCCGCGGCGAACTCGAGCTGAAGGGCGCGCAACTCGTATTGCTCGTCCAGGGACGCGTCGGCGAGACCGTCTCCGGCTGGCTGCTCACCGGCCAGCCGATCGCCGTCGGCCCGGAATGGTCTGAGCAGACAATTGTCGCCGCCCCCGACGAAAGCCAGTGGACCTGCCTCAAGGCGCGGCACGATCGTCAGGACTTTTACGGCTTTCATCCGCTCCAGACGATCCTCTCGAATGTGAACGTGAACATCATGCTCGTGCTTTTTCCCCTCGAGATTCGCCCGATGGGCGAAATCCGCGGCGACCCCCACCTCCTGCGCGCCGGCCGCGACTACCCCGTGTGGACCTCGCGTTTGCCGGAAGGCTACGTGCAGCTCGATACGGTCCGAATCGATTTTGCGGCCGGAGGAGCGGCGCCATGAAGACCGCGCCCGGGGTTTCAATCGGCCTGGCCCTGGCCGGCCTGATCGCGGCGCCACTCAGCGCGGCGACCGACATCGGTTCACGCCGATCTCTCGCCCCTCGCGGGCAAGGTCGTGCAACTCCGGTTCGTGCTCCGGGCCGCCGACCGGCACACGTATCAGTTTCAGCCGTAGCGGGGCCAGTTCACGCGAAGCCGCGAAGGCGCGAAGCCGGAGCCTTATCTTCGCGTGACATCTGGATTGATTGTCGGGGCGCGCCTCGTGCGCGCCCACGACAGCGTGGCGGCTGCGCCTTAACTCACCCGGCTCAAACCCGTCGCCTTAAACCCAAATCCAGATCGCCAAACCGATCAACGGCGCCAGCGACGCCGCGCTGTAGGCCGCGAGCTGGCCGGCCGGTTTCCCGCGCGTCGGCAGCAAACTGAAACCGGCACCGGCAACCATGCTGGTCACGAAGGCGCCGGGTATAATCCATTGGAAACTGAGGCCCGTCTCGCCGGTGAACGAGTCCCAGTAGCTGATCAGCACGGCGGCCGCGAAACTGTAGAGGGCGCCCATGACCGCGCCAAACGGCGTGGCAAACGGCACCCGCAGGGCGAGGAAGAACAAGCCGAAGATCGGACAGAGCAGGAGGCCGTTCGTCTTGCTGGAGACCTCGACCAGGTTGCCGGGCACCGCGCCGACCCCGATGCTCATGACGACGGTAATGAGGCCGATCACAAGGGCGAGGAAGCGGGCCGTTCGTACCTTGGACCGCTCGGTGCGGGCCGGGTTCGGCCACTGCGTTTCGATGATGTCCGTCGAGAAACTCGAGATGATCCCGTTGAGGCCTGAGCTGACGCTGGACATCGCCGCGGCCAGCAAGCCGGAAATGACTAGGCCGGAAACGCCCATGGGCAGGTAGTGGCCGATGAAGTGCGCGAACACCGCATCGCCGTTGTGCGCGAGCGACATGTTCTCCGGCAGCACCCCCGGCCCGCGTTGATAGAAGGCCAGCAGTGCGATGCCCACGAGCGTGAGGATGCTGGTCACGACGGCGTCCGCGGTGTTGCTGAGCAGAAAGGCCCGGCGGGCGGTGGCGGCATCGCGCGTGGTCAGGTAACGCTGGATCGCGAGCTGATCGGATGAGGCGATGCAGACCCAGAAGACGACCGTGCTGATGAAGGTGCCGACCATCGTGACGCGGACGTGGGGATCGAAACTGAAGAACGGCTGGGGCGCCCAGTGCGGCATCCAACGATCGGGCAGGAGCGCGTCGACACTCCCCATCGCGAAGCCGATGGAGACGAGCGCGAGTACGGCGGCGAGGAGCAGGACGAATGACTGCAGGACATCCGTCACCATCACGGCCTCGATGCCGCCGGAGAGCGTGTAGATAATCGTCACGAGCCCGGTGGCGGCCGTGATCACCGTGATCCAGCGCGGGTCCCAGCCCATGACGTTCACCAGGACCGTCGAGGTGGTGTGGAGGAGCAGCGCCATCCAGATGAGCCGCGTCAGGATGAACGTGAGCGATCCCATCACGCGGACGCGGCGGCCGAGCCGGGCCTCGAGGAGTTCGTAGGCGCTGCTGACGCGCATTCGCATGATCGCCGGGATCACGAGCCAGCCGACGATCAGGTAGCAGAACGGCAGGGCGGCGAGGTAGAGGACCGCGACGACCGGGCCATTTTGCACCATCTCGCCCGGCATCGCCATGAAGGTGATGGTGCTGAGCAGGGTCGCGAAGAGAGAGATCCCGGCGGTGAACGCCTTCGTGTTTCGGCCGGCGAGGAAATACTCCTCCGTCGTCTTCTGGCGCCGCGAATAGTAGAACCCGATCCCCAGCACCGCGGCGGCGTAGATGGCGACGACGATCCAATCCAGCGCCCCGAAACCCGGCGCGATCGCGGCCGGGCGCGTGCCGGTCTCGGCCGCCTGACCGGCGGGCCCGAGGGCGAGCGTGGCCAGGCCGAGTCCGAGGGTGCGCAGGGTGGTTCTTGGATTCATCGGGAACGACGCCGGGCCTGGCGCCGTCAGCAGGATTCGCCGCGCGGGGCCGCGCCTCAACGACGGCGCGCGTGTCATTAATTGCGTCAGGATCGAGCCGGAATCCATCTGTTTCCGCCGCCGGCGCGGAGGGCGTGCACGAGGCACGCCCCTACAAAATGCGGGTTGTGGCCGCGCACGAGGCGCGTCCCTACGAAATGGGCACGGTACCAATTCCGTGTAGGGGCGTGGCTCGTCCACGC
>CAINHV010000114.1 GCA_903848965.1 uncultured Opitutia bacterium
AGCTGGGGGCATTCTGGATGGTCGGACCGAAGAGGTCAAAAATCGACGGGGCGATGAAGCCCTTGGCCCAGGTGCCGCGCAACGCGAGGCTGTTGTCAATCGGCAGCCAGCGGACGCCGGCCTTGGGCGTGGTGGCCGTGCCGCCGGGAGCAATCTTCTCGTAGCGAATGGCCGCGGTCAAATCGACCTGATGGAGGCCGACCATACCCTGCTTCGGAGAGGTGAGCGGGATGTTGGTCTCCAGGAAGGCCGCCCGATTGATGCGCTTGCCGCCCGCGAACGGGTTGGCAGCACCGTAACCGAGGGCGAGACCATTGGCGAAGAGAGCATCGACCGCACTGGTGATGTCTTCCGTGCGATTCTCGCCACCGATGGCGAATCCGACCGGCCCGGCGGGAAGCTCAAACGGCTTGCCGCGCAGGAGGACGTCCACGCCACGGAGGGTGGTCACGCCGCTCTGGAACATCGTTGCCCGCAGGGAATTCATGGTTTCCGGAGCATTGAATCCGGGAAGAGCAAAGAAGTTGAAAACGGGGAGATTGATCCCGGCCGCATCAGTGAGCGTGGATAGAGGGCGGCCTTGAGCATTATACGTATAATTGCCGGCGCCATCGAGCAGCGGGATCATGGCGGCATTCATGTTTTGGCCATTGGCCCCGCCATAGATGCGCTGCTCCTGGCTGGCGCGGGAGTAGTTGAACGCAATTTCCCAGTTGTAGTTCTCGTTGATCTCGCCCCGGAATCCAGTGACGACACGAAACGTGTTCGTCTCGTTGATGCTGGTGCGATTACCGAGTTCCTCAGTGCGGATGCGGGCCGCGGGAGCGCCCGGAGGGGCCCCGACGCCGAACGCCACGCCGAAGACATTGTAGGGATTGTTGGCCGGAATGTAGAGCGAATTGCCGCCCGCCGCACCGACGCCCGAAATCGGCGAGGGAGCTAGGCCGCTGCCGCCCGTCGTATTTTGCGAAAAGAGGAAATCTCCAAAAACTTGGAGATTTTTTCCCATCAGTTCCTTATAGCCGTCAGCCACGAACTGCTCGCGCTTAGTCGGTAGAATCAAGGGATTGCCGTAGAGCGTCGTATTGAGGATGACCGTGCCGCCAACCTCTTTGCCCAACGTGGTATCGGAAATATTGACGTATTTGCCCGCCGCCGTGAGTTGGGCAATCGTCTGGCCCGGGACGTTAGGATTGGCCCTGATGCCGGGGAAGTTAACCCCCGCACTGTAGCCGGGAGCACCGGCAGCCAAGGGGGAACCCGCGAGGACCGCGTTGGCCACGCGTCCGGGGAAAGTGCCACTCATCGCGGCGGGAATTCCGCCGGGGGCCGTGCCCAAGGCCGCGAACTGTTTCGGGCTCAGCGTCGTGAGAGGCTGGCGATCCGTGGTGACCAGGGACTTGTTCTCGAAGTGCTGGGCGGCCAGCGTGAAAGCACCGGTCGGGGTGCTGACGCCACCCACGATGTACACATCCTTCGTAGTGTAGTCGCCGTTCCTGGTCGAACCAATGCGCCCACCGACATCGAAGCCGTTGTAATTGCGCTTCAGAAGGATGTTCACGACGCCACCGATGGCATCAGAGCCATAGATGGTGGAGGCTCCGTCCTTCAGGATTTCCACCCGGCCAATGACGGCGGTCGGGATGGCATTGAGGTCGACGGATTCACCGTTGCTGAACGGAGAACCAACCATACGACGTCCATTGATCAACGCGAGCGTCGTCAAATTGCGGAGGGCAACATTGGATTCGCCGCCGCCGCCGTTATTCAGCTCCGTCCCAAGATTTCCGTTGCCGGAAAAATAGGGCGTCATCTGCTTCAGCATGCGGAGGGTGTCCGTCGCACCCGTGTTGATCATCGTGGTCGGATCGAGGGTCACGACCGGGCTGGCTTGTACCGCGCCCGAGAGCGGTAGGAAGCTGCCGGTCACGACGAACTTGTCGAGGGTCTGCACTTGTTCCGGGGCAGTGGCGGGGGCTACCTGCGCGAAGCCAGTAGCCGAGATGAGGCCGGCCGTCGCGAGGAGCGACAGACGAGCCGTAAACGTCCGAAGTCGGATGTTCATAATGTTATCAGTTGTTTTTGGATGTGTTGTGACAGCCAAGCCGGCATTAGCCGCTTTTGCTTATTACAATAATAGTAAATACCCCCATTTTAAGACAATGCAAATTCCCACTGCCGTAAATTTCAACACCTATTGTGTACTAGGCCTCGGTGCGCGCATTCCTCCGGAATCACCCGGAGTCACCCGGGGCAAACATTCGGCGAATCACCTGCTTGCCAAGTTTTAGCCCCTCGGTCCT
>CAINHV010000115.1 GCA_903848965.1 uncultured Opitutia bacterium
ATGGCTTCACGGATTCGGACTTGGGGGACCTCGTCCCTCCAATTGCCCGCATCGGTTTCACATTAGAAGAGGTGCACGACACGTTCTGATAAACGGCTCCAGCCCGGCGGATTCCTCACGGGCCACTTCCGCCTGAAGGCGGAACTACGAACGCGAGGCGACCACTGGTATTCCGGGACGTCCTTCACGCGCCGGGAGGCCCATGCCACTCAACCCTCGCGGACCTCAGCGAACTTTGTTCAGAATAAATTTTCCTTGGAGCAGCGGGGTCAGGTCCCACGATGCGGGCGCATGGGTAACGCCCCGATCCAGCCGTCCAGCAACGCTTCTGCCCTCAACGCCGAAACCATGCCGGGCCGCGTGCTCTGTTTCGGCGAGACGCTCGGTCTCGTCCTGAACCCGCGCGGCACCCGGCTGCGGGATTGTGCGACGGCCGGCTTTTCCTTTGCCGGAGCGGAGTCGAATGTCGCGATCGGGCTCGCGCGACTCGGAGTGCCGGTGGACTGGCTCTCGGCGGTAGGCACCGATCCGGTGGGCGATCGGATCCTGCGGCAACTGCGGGCCGAGGGCGTCGGCGTGGACCGCGTTCCGGTCAACCCCACGCGGGCCACGGCGATGATGTTGCGCGATCGCAATCATTGGACCGAGCCGAGCGTGTATTACTGGCGCGACACCTCGGCGTTTAACCATGCCGTGACCGAACTCGCCGGCACCTGCGACTGGACCGGAGTCGGCGCGCTGTTTCTGTCCGGCATCACACCGGCGCTCAATGCCGCCGGGGCCGCCGCGGCGGATCGGATGATTTCCACGGCGCGGGAGCGCGGCAGCAAGGTCTGGTTCGATGTGAACCATCGCCGCAAGTTGTGGAGCGAGGCGAACGCGGCGTCGCGAATCGGCGGCTGGCTCAAGCAACTGGACATCCTCTTCACGTCGCAGGACGAAGGCCGGATTCTCACCGGGTTCACTGATCCGGCCGACATCGGCCGGGCGTTGTTGGACAAAGGTGCGCGACAAGTCGTGCTCAAGCTGGGCGTGCGCGGCGTCTGGCACTTCAGCCCGACGGGGAAGGTGTTTTGTCCCGCGTATACGATTCGGGAGGAGATCGATCCGATTGGTGCCGGAGATGGCTTCGATGCGGGCTATCTTTCCGGCGTGATCGAAGGGCGGCCGATCGAGGAATGCCTGGCGCGGGGTGCGGCGTGCGGCGCGCTCGTCTGCCTGACCGATGGCGATTGGGAGGGATTGCCCACGAAGGCCGAGATCGAACGCTTCAAGCTGCAGGAACGAAAAGCAGACCGCTGACGACGACCATGAAGATCACCCGGTTCGAAACCTTTCAGATCCGTCCCCGCTGGCTGTGCCTCAAGATCGAGACTGACGCCGGCATCGTGGGCTGGGGCGAACCCACCCTCGAGGGCCGGACGCAGACCGTCGAGATGGCGGTGCGCGAGATGATGCGCGAGCTGATCGGCCGGGATCCGCGGCGGATCGAAGCGCACTGGCAGACGCTTTACCGTGGCGGATTTTATCGCGGCGGTCCCGTGCTCACCAGTGCGCTCTCGGGAATCGAGCAGGCGTTGTGGGACATCCTCGGCAAGCATCTCGGTGTGCCGGTGCACCAGTTGCTCGGTGGCCGCGTGCGCGATCGGATCCGAATGTACGGCTGGAGTGGCGGCGAGCCGACGGGCGACTATGTCGAGAACGTGAAGAAGAGCGTGTCGGCGCGCGAGTTCACGGCCTACAAGCTCGTGCCGGTGCCCGCGATGCAAGCGATTGAGAGTCCGGCGATGGTGGATCGCGTGGTGGAACTCGTGGCTGGCGTGCGATCGCAGATTGGCCGCGGCATCGATCTGGCGCTCGATTTCCATGGACGGGTTTCGCCGGCCATGGCGCGGGTGCTCGCGCGGCAACTGGAGCCGTATCATCCCTTCTTCCTCGAGGAGCCGGTGCTCCCGGGCGACACCGCGGGCCTGCGCGACGTGGCGACGAGCACGACGATCCCGATTGCGGCCGGCGAGCGGCTCTTCACGCGCTGGCAGTTTCAGGAGTTGATCGAGCAACGGGCGGTGGCCGTGGTGCAACCCGATCTCTCGCACTGCGGGGGAATCATGGAGGCGCGGAAAATCGCGGCGATGGCGGAGTCGCGGAACATCGCGATTGCGCCGCACTGTCCGCTGGGCCCGATCGCGCTGGCGGCCAGTCTGCAACTGGCGGCGTGCACTCCGAATTTCCTGATTCAGGAGCACCTCACTCTCGGCGAGGGTCTGCTGGTCGAGCCCTTCAAGGTGGTCGACGGCCATATTGCGGTGTCGGACAAGCCGGGGCTCGGCATCGAGATCGACGAAGCCCTGTTGCGCGGGCGGGTCTTCGCGGGGGATTGGCCGGTGCCGCAGTTTCGTCTGCCGGACGGATCGTTTGCCGAGTGGTGATGAGGGCGAACATGGAGCTGGGACAGTTAGTTTTTGCCGGCTATCCGGGCCTGCCGGCCAGCGGCAGCCCTACACCAATGGGTTTCACCACGCCGGCGGTTGAGGAGTCGCTCAACCGTATGAATTGGGCGAAGGAACGCACGGAAAGTGGCGCCGATCTCCGACCGGCGTCGACGCCAGTCGAAGACTGGCGCCACGCGCAAACCGAAAGCCGGTCATGAAGCCCTGTGTCCTTTGTACGAACTTCGTGCCCCGCGATCATCTCGCGCCCTTGGAGGGCGTCGCGGAAATCGTGCTGGGGCCGGATGACGGATCGTTGCTGAGTCGCGCCGAGGTGCTGCGGCTGGCGCCGAGCCTCGCGGCGATCCTGAACCAGGCGGAGTTGCGGGTGGATGAGGAATTGCTCGCGGCGGCGCCGCAGTTGCGCGTCGTGGCCAACATGTCGCTCGGCACGGATAATCTCGATCTCGCAGCCATGACGCGGCGCGGTGTCTGGGCGACGAATGTGCCGCACGCGTTCATCGAATCGACGGCGGATTGCGCACTCGGGCTGATGCTGGCAGTGTCGCGGCGGCTGGTGGAGGCTGATGCCTTCGTGCGTTCAGGGACGTGGTCCCAATTCCAACCGGGCCGCTGGGATGGACCGCAACTGGGAGGCCGGACCCTCGGCATGGTGGGCTACGGGCAGATTGGGCAGGCGGTGGCGCGGCGGGCGGCGGCGTTTGGGATGCGCGTGATCCACCATACCCGGCGGCCGACCGGCGATCCGGGCTATCGCGCGCTCGATGACTTGGTCTGCGAGGCGGATGTCGTCTGCCTGTGCCTGCCGTTGAATGCGGATTCGCTGCGGTTGTTCGACGCGGCGCGGATCGCGCGGATGAAGCGAGGCGCAATCCTGATCAATGTGGCGCGGGGTAAGGTGGTCGACGAGCAGGCTTTGGTCGCCGCGCTGCAAAGCGGACAACTTTACGGGGCGGGACTGGATGTCTTCGAAAGCGA
>CAINHV010000116.1 GCA_903848965.1 uncultured Opitutia bacterium
ACGGTGTAGCCACGAGCGCCAGCGAGTGGATGAAACGCTCGTCGTTCCACTCGCTCCGCGCTCGTGGCTACGGCAACGAGTCTTCGATCACTTCGCCGGCATCCACTTGGCGAGGAACGCCAGGATCTTCTTCGGGCTGTGCCCGGCGTCTTCCTCGAGTTCGTCGGTGGAAAGTGTCGTGAGCTGTTTGCCCTTGGCGTCCAGGACCACGATCATCGGGACGCCGTTCGCGATCGGGTTGCCGTAACGGGCGTCGACGTCGGCATTGCGCTTCGAGCCTTTGCGGGTGTTGACGTCAATGTTCACGACGACGAAGTCGGACCGCAGCGCCTTCACGACCTCCGGGACCGTGGTGAATGCCTGGTCCAGCCGTCGACACCAGATGCACCAGTTGGCCCCGAAAACGAGCATGACGTTCTTCCGGTGGGCAGTAGCGTCCTGGAGCGCCTCCGCCACCTGCACGTTGCCATCCGCCTTGGTGTCGTAGACATCCGGTCCCATGGCGGGATATTCCTGGGCCGCGGCGAGTGGCGAGAACAGGAACGTGAAGATCAGGAACAGGCGGGCCGACATGGGAGGAAGTGAGATCGATCTCCGGTGAAACGCGAGCGTCAGGCCGCCGTGACCGGGGCTGCGTAACCGGCGCTGTAGGGCCTGCCGACTAGCGGCAGCCCTACAACTAAAGCGTGTCGTGCACCTCTTCTGAGGTGAAACCGATGCGGGCAATTGGAGGGACGAGGTCCCCCGAGTCCGAATCCGTGAAGCCATGTCATCGGCCTCGACGGAGCTCTGCCCTCCAGACTCAGCATTGGCTGCGGCGTTCGCGCGTCTTCGCGAACTTTGCGGTTCAACTGCAGGGTCCCAGCTAAGTCCGGTGTGCGACCCAAAAGCGGCATTCGTCGGAAAAGTCGCGCACGGCGCGGGGCTCGCGCGCGACCTCTTTCCGCAGCGCATCGAAGGCATGCTTCCAGCCCGTGGCCTCGAGGTCCTGGAGAATCTCCCGGCGATCGGGCACGTGCATGAAGGTGCGGCCGTATTCGTCCTCGAAATAGCGATCCCCGTAATCAACGAGCCGCGGATCCTGTTCGCCGCGGACCCATCGCAGCGTCTCAAGCCGCCAGAGCCCGCGCTCCATCGGCGACGATTCGCGATCGTGGGTGGTGAACAGCAGCGGAGCTCCCGGGAGGCAAACGCGGTTTAACTCGCTCAACGCCGCCCGGCGCTGTCCGCGTCCCGGAATCTGCATCAGTCCATTGAAGAGAAACATCGCCCCCCCGAACGGCGGACCCCCGGGCGACTTGTAACGTATTACGTTACACGTTGGCTCGGACGTTTTCGCCTGATCCGGGGTAGCCCTGTCCGTGAGGGCAGGGACCGCGACCCTGCGTGGCTTGGAGTTGTCCCGCTGCTCACGCGGCGGGCTGCCAGTCAGGCCGCGGCTTCCGGTCACTTCCGGCCGGCCGAAGGGGAGGCAGGTGGCGTCGGCGACGAGGAAGCGCACGGCGGTGGCATTGCGCTCGGCGGCGAGGCTGTGTGCCTGGTCGACGAGTTCGGCGGCGAAGTCGAAGGCCGTGATGTCGCGGTAGCCGCTTTCGTGGAGCGCCACCGCGACCCGGCCGGCGCCGCACCCGGCTTCGAGCAACGGTGTCCCGCGATCCGGAAAGAAGCGCTCGATGAGCAGCCGCTCCGACTCCCACAGGCCGAGCTTGTGCGCGGCCTTCGTGTAGTGGATGACCGCGGTGATGTGGTTGAAATCGGCGCGAACCTGTTCGGAGGAGATTTTCTTCATCACGGCTGAATCAGTCCGGCTCGTGGCTGCGAGCGTGAGCGAGTGGCCCGATCACCTCAGGTCTTCTGGCGGCGCCAGGCCGCGATGAACATGCCGTTGGCTCCGATCACATGCGGCCAGAGCGTGACCGCGTTGGGATTCGCTGGATCGACAGCCTTCGCGGCGCCGCTGTCGGGAGCGAAGACCGGGACGCGCTCCAGCTCCGGATGAGCCGCGCTGAAGGCATCGGCCACCGCCGTCGTCTCGGTCTGCGTGAGCGTGCAGACCGAGTAAACGAGTCGCCCGCCGGCCTTCAGGGCCCCGGAAACGTGATTCAACAAGATGAGCTGCGTCGCCGCGAGTTCCTGCACATCCTCCGGCGTCGTGGTCCAACGGGCGTGAGGATTGCGCTGCCAGGTGCCGACCCCGCTGCACGGCGCGTCGACGAGAATGCCATCAAACTTCGTCTTGCTGGGCAGCTTTGCCCCGCCGTCCCAGAGCGCCGTGCGGTAATTGAACAACTTGGCCCGCGCGGTTCGGCGCTTGAGAGTCTCGATCCGGCCGGAGTGGCGGTCGGTGGCCCAAACGAGTCCCTTGTTCTGCATCTGGTCGGCGAGGTGCAGCGTCTTGCCGCCTTCGCCGGCACAGGTGTCCCACCACGTCTGGCCCGGCTCGGGAGCACAGGCGAGGCCGACCAGTTGCGACGCGAGATCCTGAATCTCGAACTCGCCGGATTTGAACTGATCGGTGCGGAAGAGATCCTGTTTCCCGGTGAAGCGCAGGGCGTCGGCGGAGAAGGAAGTCGGCTCGCAGGCAAAGAGGGATTTCGTGAGCGCAGCGCCCTGGCCGGGGCGGGCGCGGATCCAGAGCGTCGGATCGCGCTGGAGTTGGGCCAGCGTCTCCGGCGGCAGTTCGACTTCGGCCGCCAGCCAGGGTGGGACGGCGAACTTGGCGAGGGCCTGGGTCTTGGTCGACTTCGGATCGGCGGCGAAGCGCTCGTGCAGGGCGACGGCCTGCTCGATCCGTTTCTGCGGCGAGGCCTTGCCGTCGAGCCACGACAGCCAGCGGAAATACGCGAAGACCGCATGGCTGACGACGCGGCGGGCTGGCGGCTGGAGATAACGGTGACGCTCGAAATAGAAGCGCAGCGCGGTGTCGGCCCGCTGATCGCCACCGATGGTGGCGATGACGTGCGCGGCGTGATTGAGCGTGGCTTGGTCGGGCATGAGTAGACCGCGGATTACGGGGAACGCGGGGATAAGCGCGATGCCATTCTCGTGTGCGGTGGATCTGACGGCATGGGTCTGGAGACCCATG
>CAINHV010000117.1 GCA_903848965.1 uncultured Opitutia bacterium
AATCAAGAAGACCGAGGGCGGCCACCAGTTGAACATGCGCCTCGCCGGCGCGTGGGAGGAGCGGGGACACCACACCGACTGGCAGCGGAAAAACCAGAGCTACGGCGTGGCGCAGGCGGAGTACTTCTTCCGCGACAAGCTCAGCGCCTTCCTCGAGTTCCAGACCTCCGAGACCAAGTTCAATGGCACGGGGGACCAATGGATTTACGATGACGGCGGTGGCTCGGAGCCGTTCTTCCGGAACGAGTGGGACGAGAACTACAATTTCGCCCGGCAGTCGGGCCCGATCCAAGGCATGGATCTCGTCAAGCGCCAGATCAGCAAGTACGACGCGCGCGGCCAGCCGCTGCGCACCCCGCGGGTCGATCTAATCTACACGGAGCCGAACGCCGCCAATCGGAAGATGCAGGGGGGCGGCCTGCCCGACACCTATCGGATCACCGGCCCGGACACCTATGAGAAGCGGAAGGAGGACAACCTGCTCCTCAATATGGATCTGACGCCGTTCAAGAACCTCGCGCTGTCTGGCGGGGCGTATTATACCAAGCAGGAGACCGAGGAGCTCGCGCTCAATGTCCTGAACATGACCAACGGTTCGGGCGGCGTGGATCTACGGAATTCACTGACGTCGATCGCCGATAACGAATACACGGGCCCCGGTTCGCCCTGGCCCGACCAGATTTCCACCCGCGTTCCCGTCTGGTCGACGGCCAATCCCTTCTTCATTGCGCGCGACAGCCTGAAAACGACGGAAGTGAACCCGCTCGATAACACGAAGATCACGCGCTACTGGTGGAGCAAGCGTCCGACCTCGAGCGAGTCCGTCCAGTGGCGGTTGCGCGGCACCTACAGCCTCGACCTCGAGCTGCCGGTGGTGGGCGCGAGCAATCACACCTTTCTCGCGGGCAATCATTTCATCAATGACAAGGTCCGGTTCCTGAACGGCGAGGAGACGATTGTGCGGGCCTACAACCGTTCCGCGGATGTGAACGATGCGCTCTACTTCCGATCGGTGAACGACTATACCCCGTTTCGCTACAACGGCGAGAATCTCGCGATGCCCGGCACCCGTTATTCGGAGCAGAGCATCTGGTTCAAGGGCTTTTATGGGGTCTACCAGGGCCGTTTCTGGAATGACCGGATCGGGACGCTCTTTGGGGTGCGCTACGACGAGTACAATGCGGCGACGAAGGACTTCATCCGGCTCGACCCGGCTCGCAGCGCGGGACTGACGCGCGAGCAAATCCAGGCGCAGGAACTGGGCTACGTGAACAACCCGACGAACCAAACCTACGGCTCCTTTGACCCGACCGACAATTTCCCCAGGCCGATCAGCAATTGGTCGAAGACGATGGCGTTGAACTACAAACTCAACAGCATCTTCACCGCCTACGCGCTCTACTCGGAAGGCATCGCGCCGAACACCGGACTGGCGGATGGCAACAACCAGTTCATCAAGGCCGAGGAGACCACCTCGCGCGAGTTGGGCGTCAAGTTCGGCACCAAGAACAACAAGATCACGGGCAGCCTGTCGGTGTATAAAATCCAGCGCAAAAACGCGATTTGGGACTTCGCCTATGCCCCGGCACCGGCGCGCTGGAAGGATTCCCCGAATCTTCCCGTCGGCCAGTCACAGACCTCCAACCGCTTCGATCCGAAGCCGGCGATCGGCCAGCAGGTTCTGACCTACGGTATCAACGCGAAGGAAACTCCGGCCGCGTTCCAGAATGCGTACATCGCGGGCAACTCCTCGACGACCGATCCGGTCACGCTGCACAAGACCTATTACATCACGACGCGCGATCCGGCCGGGAACGCGCTCCGGCAGCAGATCCCCGGCTTGATCGACTTCGCGAATCCAGGCGGCACGGCGGACTCGCCGCAGATTTTCTACGTGAAGCACGCGGACATGGATGTACCCTTCAACTTCTCGTATACGAATTCCACCGGGAGCCTGGCCACGGAGAAATATACCTGGCGCCAGTTCTTCGAGAAGGCCTTCGCCAACAAGGCAGTCTCGGCGGATGTCGCCGGCCAGTACGATCCCCTCGACTACACCCGGCAGGAGTCGTTCTTCGGCGAGTTCAAGGGCGGCAACAATCCCAGCCTCGAGAGTTCCGACGGGGCGAATGTCACCTTCACCGACGAGGCGAAGGGCATCGACCTGGAACTCATCCTCCAGCCGAACGAGAACTTCCAGGTCCTCCTGAACTATTCCTACACGCAGCGCGCCGCGATTGGGGCCTTCAAGATGTCGGACTTCATCTCACTGGCGGACGGCAAGGTGTACGCCGGAACGGAGTATGACCAGATTGTCCGTGTCTTCGGCCGCGAGGCCTTCGGCATCAAGTCCGAGGACACCAACGGTGACGGGGTGATGGATAAGTTCACCGACCGCCGGGGTCAGCAGCTGAGTGCCACCAATCCTCTCCTGCCCAGCGAGGCGGTTTCGGGCATCGATGGCGTTAGCTTGTTCTTCAACCCCGCGCATCAGGCGTCGGTCTGGTCGCGCTACGAGTTCACCGAGGGTCCGATGAAGAACTTTTCGGTTGGCGCGGGAGCCAACTACACCAGCGCGGCCCAGACCTCCGTCGCGATCGGCGGCAATGAGGTCGGGCAGAATTTGTTCCCGACGCCTGACACCTCGGCCAACTGGAGCTTCGATGCGGGCTTGTACTATCGCTTCCGGCTCGGGCGCACCCGTTGGAACGTGCGGCTGAATATCCGCAACCTCCTCGATGACCGCGTCGACACGACCACGGTCGGATACCACGACGATTTCAACAATCGCGACGTGAACAAACGCTCGGAGGTGTTCCGCACGCCGCGGACGTTCCGACTCAGCACCAGCATGGCGTTCTGAACTGTCCCTCCCGCTCCAACTCCCATGAATTTAAATCCCCTCCTTCCCCTCGTGAACCGTTCCGGCTGCCCGCTCCGCCCCCTCCAAACCATGAAATCGAAAGCCCTCCTCTCGGTTGCCCTGCTCGTGTCCTTGGGACTCCCCGCCTTTGCCGACTGGCAAAAGTTCGACGACTTTGAGGGCGGCAACCTCAACAAGTGGATCTTCACCCAGAGCGCCGTCGGCACGACTGCTGATTCCAAGGTGGCGATCGTGCTCGATCCTGATCCGCTCGGCGCCAACGGCGGCAACCATGTGATGCTGATGTATCCAGGTTCGCCCTATGCGAGTGACCATCGGAGCCGACTGATCGGCCGGCCGGCGCCGATCAAATACGGCACCACCGGGACGGCCTTCTACCGCTGGTACACGGCCACGGTGAACCGCAACGGTTCCCAAGTGCCGCCGGAAATCGACATGAACGTCGGCATGTCCGCCGTCGATATTCCGACGCAGTATGCCGAGTCGGGCCCGGTGACGAGCTACGACGTCGGCGCCGCGCAGTTCCGCGCGTATAACGGCGATCCCAACCCGACGAATCCAGCGAGTCTGATCGGCTTCCAGAACGTCGTCACCAACCGGCCCAACAGCGTCTGGGTTTCCCAGTGGTTCTATATCCGCAACCTCAGCGTCGCGAACAAGCAGCAGGACTATCAGGTATACTGGCGCATCGGTGACACGGGCACCCCGATTCTCGCGTTTCCCTTTGTGGGTGGCGAATTCGGCGGTTTCCG
Organism: uncultured Opitutia bacterium; assembly: GCA_903848965.1. Taxonomy (GTDB): domain Bacteria; phylum Verrucomicrobiota; class Verrucomicrobiia; order Opitutales; family Opitutaceae; genus ER46. The sequence goes on from CAINHV010000117.1 coordinate 3,637, forward strand.
CGCCAAACCCGATGGCGACATTGATCCGGCTTCGGCGCACCTCGACGTGTTCTACTTTACCAATACGGCAGGCAACATTCCCGCTCCTCAGGCGTCGGACGCGGCGTTTTATGCGGATGACATCTACGTCGATCAGGACGGCATCAACCTCTCCGACCCGACGGGCCGTGGGGGTGGGGCGGGCGGCGGCGCCGGCCTGTTCAACATGTCGACCCGCGGCGAGGTCCTGACCGGCAACAAAATCATGATCAGTGGCTTCGTCATCACGGGCCGTGAACCGCAAAAGGTCCTGATCCGCGTGGCCGGTCCCGTGCTCGAAAAATTTGGCGTCTCCGGCACGCTGGCGACTCCCAACCTCAAGGTGCTGACCGCCACCGGCGCCACCGTCGGTGAGAATGCCGGCTGGAGCAAGGCGACCAATGCCACGGAAATTTCCGCGGCCGCCGCCACGGTTGGAGCCTTTGCCTTTCCATCCGGATCGAACGACTGCGCCATGATTGTCACGCTCGCGCCTGGCGCCTACACGGCCATGGTGACGGGTACGGGTGGTGCCACCGGCGTCGCGCTGGTTGAGGTCTACGCCGTCACGAAGTAGTCGCCCCGCCGCCTTCCACGGGAGAGATTGCGCCACCCCAGAATCAGAAGCCATGAAATCATACCACCTCCTGCTCCTCACCGGACTGGCGTTGCTCGCGCCGGCCGCACGCTCCGCCGATAATCCCGACTACAGCGTTCGTGGCTCCGGCCCCGAGCTCGAACGGAACCTGCCCGATGGTTTTCGCCGGATTAATCTCGGCGATGCCGCGCCAGACTTCAATCTGGTGGGCGTCGATGACAAACGGTACTCGCTGAAGGACTTCGCCCAGCACAAGTACCTGCTGGTGGTGTTTCTCTCGAATCACTGCCCGTATTCGCACGCGGCCGAGTCCCGGATGGTTCCCTGGATCAACCGGATGAAGGCGAAAGGTCTCGGGGTCGTGGCCATTCAGCCGAATCACCCGGATGCGATCACGGTCGATGAACTGGGTTTCAGCAAGTACAGCGACAGCTTCGACGAGATGAAGCTCTACGCGAAGGAGAACCATTTCACGTTCCCCTATCTCTATGACGGCGAGACCCAGGAGGTCGCCAAGGCCTATGGCGCCTTGGCCACCCCCGATCTCTTCATTTTCGACGAGAACCGGAAGCTGCGCTACTCGGGCCGTTTTGACGACTCGCGCTTCGAGGACCCGAAGACGGTGTCGAAGCACGACGCGGTCAATGCGTTCGAGGACTTGGTGACGACGAATACCATCAAGGTCCCCTACGCCCGGCCGATGGGCTGTGCTGTCAAGTGGCTGACGAAGCTCTCCAAGGTCGCTGCGACCAAGGAAGCCTCATGGCCCCACGAACCCATCACGCTTGATACGATCGATGCGGCGGGCGTCGCCGCCTTGGCGAAGAATCCCACGAACAAGCTGCGGTTGATCAACGTCTGGGCGACCTGGTGCGCGCCGTGCGTCGCGGAGTTTCCCGAGTTGGCAAAGTTTTCCCGGCGGCTGAAGCGCCGCGATTTCGAGGTGATCACCATCAGTCTCGATGATCCCAAGGATCGGGGCAAGGCGCTGGCGTTCCTGCAGGGTCAGCACGCCGGCATGCCGGAGCGGATCAAGGACACGCTCAAGGCCGAGGGACGCACGACCAACAATTACCTGTTCACCGAGGCGAACACCGATGCGCTGGTCAAGGGACTCGATCCGGCGTGGCCGGGCCCGATTCCGCACTCGGTGCTGGTGGCACCCGGTGGGGAGATCATTTGGCGGCAGAACGGCCAGTTCGATCCGGTCGTGCTCGGCCGCAAGATTCTCGACAAACTCGGCGGTTTTTATCCCGAGGAGTGACGCGGCCCAGGCCGCGACGCCGGCGTTTTCCATGACTACTCCTGTCAACCCCACCCGGCGCGGATTCATCACCTCGGCTTCGATGCTGGTCGCCGCGTCGACGCTGCCGAAGCAACTGGCAGCGGCCGAGCTGGCACTCCCGGATCGCTTGTACACCACCGAGGATACGACCCACGGCAAGCGGCGGCTCTTCGATGGTGTCTCCCTGCGCGGCTGGCGGGCCATCCCGCGGCTCGATCCGGGCGCGTTGCTCGCCAACGGCGACGTTCCAATGGAGGAACTCGAGGCCCGCACGCTGGCGCACTATCGGGCGCAGCCGGACGCCGAGGCGACGCTGGAGCACAAGGGCAAATGGGAGGTCATCGATGGTGCAATTGTGGGTGGGCAGCAGCCGTCGGGTTCGGGGCTCGGGGCCTACTTGATCACGGAGGAGAAATTTCAGGACTTCGAACTCGAGTTCGAGGCGAACCACGACTGGCCGATCGATAGCGGGGTCCTTTTCCGGCAGCACCCGCTCGGGGCCATGGGCTACCAGTTTTCCGTGGAGCCGCGGCCGCGCGGCAACAACGGCGGTTTCTATGTCAACGGCATCGGCAATTTCCGCTCGGCGCCATTCTACATCGATGCGCTCGAGTTGCCGAATTTCAAGTACACCCATGTGACCCAGGGCGTGCATGACAGCCGGCCGTTCTGGCCGCTGGATTACGCGGCTCACTTCGAGGACTTCGTGAAGATTTGGCGACCCAGCGACTGGAACACGTTCCGTCTTCGGTGCGAAGGCAAGGTGCCCAAGCTCACTTCCTGGATCAACGGGCTCAAGATCGCCGAGTTGGACTATGCGAATGTCTGGATGCCGGGTTTCAATCCGGAGCGGGCACAAAAATATCTGGGTGGTCCGGGGCACATTGGACTCGAGGTCCATAATTCTCCCCCGGGTGGCATGGGCCGAAATCGCTGGGCGCCTGGCGCCGTGACGCGCTGGCGGAATATCACGATTCAACCGCGGTGAGGCGGGGAATGGAGTTGGGGGCCGAGAGACCTGTCTCGCCCCGGGCTTCGACCGGAGTGATCGATGGCGGGCAAGCTTAACGCGCCCGCGGGACTTCGAGCGCGCGGATGGCGTCGAGGTCGATGTCCAGACCGAGTCCAGGCTTATTTGGCACCTCGAAGCAGCCGTCGACCAGGGGCAGGGGCGTCCGGATGAGTCCGGAGGCGAACGGATTCTCTGTCACGTCGAACTCGACCATCGGCGTGCTCACGCCGGGCATCAGGGTCGGCTCCTGGATCAGCGAAACAATCTGGATCGAGGCGGCGTTGAGGATCGCACCACTCCAGGAATGGGGGATGCATTGGACGCCATAGAGCTCGGCCAGCTCCGCGACGAACAGCACTTCCCTGATCCCGCCGCACAGGCTCGCGTCCGGTTGCACGATATCCACCGCGCGCCGGTCGAGGAGTTCCTTGAAGGCCTGCCGGTTCTGGAGCATCTCGCCGCCGGCGATAGCGATGTCGAGTTGGGCGGCGAGTTCCGGGTACCCGCGGTAGCCAAACTGAGGCAGCGGCTCCTCGTAAAATGTGATCCCAAGGCGCTCGAGCTCACGTCCAACCATGAGGGCGGTGGCCAGCGTGTAGGAGCCCCACGCATCGACCATGAGCTTCACG
>CAINHV010000118.1 GCA_903848965.1 uncultured Opitutia bacterium
CACACACCATGAATCCAACACCCCGACAGACCGTAGTTCTGGCCGCTGCGGCGCTCTTCGCGCTCAGTGTTTCCGCTGCCTTCTCGCAGGTCGCCCCCGCCCCTTCGGCGGCCGCGGCCGGCGAGGCCACCGTCAAGCTGGATCCGTTCCAGGTCGCGGCTGACTCGGACGTCGGCTTCGTCGCCGCCAGTTCACTGGCCGGCGGTCGTATCGCCACCGCGCTGAAGGACACTCCGGTGGCCTACTCAGTCATCACCAAGGAATTTCTCGATGCGTTCAGTATCACGGACGTGGTCCAAGCCGCTGAATGGACCGCCAGCGGTGGCAACCAGACGGCGGACAATGCCGGCACCGGTGGTGGCGCCACGCCGGCGGCGGCCGTGACGATTCGCGGCGTCCGGACGGGCGCACCGTTGCGCAATTATTTCTCGTTCCAGGCGACCCCGGACAGTTTCTCGATCGATCGCATCGACTTCGGCCGTGGTCCAAACGCGGTCCTCTACGGAGCCGGCGGCCAGGCGGGCACCCAGAACTCCATCACGAAGCAGGCGCTGCTCGGCCGGACGATTCGCGAAGTGAACATCCGCTTTGGTTCGTTCGATCGCTTTCGCTTCACGGCGGACATCAATCAGCCGCTGAACGACAAATTCGCGATCCGCACGAATGTGATGTGGGACAAGGGCAACACCTGGCGCGAGAGCGAGTACAGCCGCAAGAAGGGCGTGCAGTTTGCCGCCACTTATCAAGTCACGCCGACGCTCACCATCCGCGGAGACCTGGAGTTCATGAAGAGCGAGGCGCTCACCATGACCAACATGAAGGACCAGACGTCGGCGTGGGACGGCCGGACCACCTACGCCAGCACGCTGCCGCTGACCGGTGCCGGTGCGCCCTCGACGGCGACTCTCGCCCCGCAAGGCCTCGTCCGCATGACCGTCATGCGGTGGGCGACCTATCCCGACGCCGCCTGGGGCGGCAGGGCGTTGAACTTCCAGAATGAATACCGCACGAAGGGTGCGGCGCACAGCACCACCGCCGCCAACACCAACTGGCTGAACGGCAAACCGATCCGGACCGTGGGATACAGCCTGAACAACCAAGCGGTCAACGATCTGCAGGGGACCGATGTCACGACGCGCTGGGCCAATGCGATGGCGGGCTCGCCGTACTTCAATATTCCGCGCCGCGAGGAAAACGCTCTCTGGGATAATCTTTACCCGACTTGGAATGAACAGGACCTGAGCCAGACCCTTACGTTCAACTATCGTCCGACGAATAACTTTTTTGTCGAACTCGCGGGTAACGTGAACCGTTCCTACGTCATCGGGCGCCAGACCAACCGCCGCGGCCTGAACGAACAGCGGATCGACGTCGCCCGCCTGCTGCCAAACGGCGGGGCGAACCCCTTCTTCCTCCATCCGTATTCGGAGTACATGGACTACAACAATGATCGGAAAAACACCTTCCAGAATCTCCGCTTCCAGGCTGTTTATTCCAAGGAAACCCGCTTTGGCAAAGCCCAGCTCGCCGGCCTCGCCGGCGCGACGAATCATCAGCAGGTCAGCCGGGGCAGTTCCCTGCTCCTGCCCCTGACGAGCATCGCGCCCGACGCGCGCACCTGGGTCGATAACCTCGAGTTGAGCGAGTATGGCCTGTATTCCCGCCAATATCTGACGCAGAAGAGCCCGGATTACTGGCCAAACACCCTGAAGATGAAGCCGGTGGCGGCCTACAATCCCATCAACGGCGTCACGCAGATCGTCAGCCCGACCTGGATGTACGACACCCGGCGCGAGGACAATAACGTCAATAACATCCGGAAGTATCAATTCCTCCAAACCGCCGCGAACCTGGACTTGTTCAAGAACCGGCTCGTCCTAATCGCCGCGTTCCGGCGGGACTTTGCCAGCCTGAAGGCCAATCGCGTGCTCCAGCCAGGCAGCTACGCCCCGGGCTGGGACGGTACCACGATCGAGTTCCGCAAGGCTCCGCCGGCAGATTACTTTGGGATGACGTTCATTCCGAAGAATGCGACCGGGCAGGCCATCGGGCCGGCTCAGGTCGCCGATGTGCGCCCTCGGGTCAATGTCGCCAACGCCCAGGTGCCCGCGCCGCAGTATCTCAATGATCGTTTCCGCGACGATTACGATGCCCCGGCTATTTCGCCGATCGTCAACACCACGACCTACGGCGCGGTGCTGAACGTCACGAAGACCATCGGCATCTACGCCAACTTCGGCAACAACTACGAAATCAGCGCCCCCTTCGAGCGGCTGGACGGCACGCTCTGTGTGCCGACGACCTCCGAGGGCCGCGACGTCGGCCTTCGTTATACGATGCCCGGAGGCCGGCTCTCCGTGAGCCTCGGCTGGTATGACTCCTTCCAGGCGGGCAACCTCGTGGATATCCCGATTTCCGGTCCGTACAATACCTTCGCCTCGACCCCGGTGGTTGGCGATCTGAGCTCGACCGGCCAGAACAACCGCGGCGCCAAGCGCTTCCCGCAAACCGTCATCAAGGACAGCAACACGACGACGACCAACGGGTACGAATTGGACCTCACGGCCAACCTCACCCCCTCGTGGCGCCTGATTCTCAACGCCGGCAAGATCTATACCGAGCTCACCCAGCAGTTCCCTGATTCAGTCAAATACTTCGGAACGCAGGATGCGACGACCCGCCTGATTCTGCAGGACGCGGGCATTATCATCGATGCGAACAACGACGCCCGAATCAATCTGGCTCTGGATGATCCCACGAAGATCAATCAGACGAAGGTCCAGGCGGCGGTCGATGCCTGGAACACGCTGCAGGATGTGACCATCCCCGGCATTATCGGCCGCAAGGATCAGCAGGGCGGCGGCGGCACGCCGTGGACGGTCAACTTCGCGAGCGACTATCGCTTTCGCTCCGGTCCGGTCCGCGGTCTGCGCGTTGGCCTGGGTGTGAACTATCGTTCCGGCGCGGTGGTCGGTTATCGGACGAGCGACACCATTATCGATCCGAACAATCCGGCGAACGCGATCGACGACCCGACGGTGGACGAGTCGACCACGGTTTTCGGCAACTCGAACTACAAGGCGACGGG